>CAZSQE010000456.1:0-2394 GCA_964608905.1 uncultured bacterium
TCATGCTGGCCAGAAATTCGCTCTTGGCCTTGGTGGCGGCCTGCGCCAGCTCCTCCACGCCGCCGGCGGCCCGGATGGCCCGCGCGAGCAGCACCGGCGCGTAGCGCTCCGGCTCCAGCAGGTCCCGGCTGCGGATCACGCCGGTGATGGCGCCCTGCTCGTCCCGGACCGCCAGGTGGCCGACGTTGTTCTCGCGCATGAGCACGATGGCCTCGTAGCCCAGCGCCGTGGGCGCGATCGTCACGAGCGGCGCGGTCATGGCCTCGAAGACCGGGCGGTCCACGGGGAGTCCCCGGCCCACGACGCGGCCGCAGAAGTCGGAATCGGCCAGCAGCCCGATGCCCTCGCCCTCGGCCCCGGTCACCAGCAGGGCGCTGGCGTCGTGCCGGGCCATGATCGCGGCGGCCCGCGCCAGGCTGGTCCGGTAGTCGCAGGACGGGAGCGCGCGCGCGAACCGGCGGACCGGCTCGTTCAGCGACGGCAGCGGCGACGGCGGCTCGGCGGTCGCGGTCCGGCGCCCGGGTCGGTCCTCCGACCCGGCCCGCCGCGGATGCGGCGACGTGAGGTCCCGGACGATGAGGATGAGCCCCCGCCTCTCCGGCAGCGACATCGGCTCGACCGTCAGCAGCGCCGCCACCGTGGTCCCGTCCTTCCGCCGCAGGCTCGCCTCCACCGGCTCGGGGGTCCGTCCCTCCTCGAGGGCCGCCGCCAGCCACGCCGGCGCCCCGGGCAGCCCGTCCACGCCGACGACGATGTCCTCGAGGTCCAGCAGCCCCCACTCGCCGTCCGAGTAGCCCAGCAGCCCGAGGAGGGTCTGGTTGGCGTAGGTCGGCCTCCCGTCCAGCACCGTCATCATGCCTTCCTTCGAGGCCTCCACCAGCGCCCGGTACCGGTCGTGGGACCCGCGCAGGGCGGCCTCCGCCGCCCCCCGGCGCCGCTCGATGCGGAAGCTCTGCTGCAGCACGAACACCAGCAGGAGGGCGATGACCAGCGCGGCGACGCCCGCGACCCGCATGATCCGGCTCATCAGGCTCGCGATCTCCGCGTGCACGTCCTCGACGTAGATCCCCGTGCCGATCACCCAGCCCCACGGCGGGAAGCCCCGCACGTAGGACTGCTTCGGCACCAGCCGCGCCGGATCGTCCTTCCACTGCCAGACGTACTCGACGTAGCCCTCGTTCCGCTCCCGGACGACGCGCACGAACTCCATGAACACGCGGTTGCCCTTCGGATCGCGGAAGCCGGACACGTCCGTGCCGTCGAGGTCGCTGCGGTACGGATGCATGATCATGCGCGGATGCAGATCGGTGATCCAGAAGTAGTCCTTGCTCTCCGCCCCGTAGCGCAGGTAGCGCACGCGGTCCGCCGCCGCCGCCTGGGCCTGGGCGCGCGTCAGGCGACCCGCCTGCTCGTCGGCGAGGTACTCGGCCAGGATGCTCCACGCCGAGTTCGTCAGCTCGCGGATCATCTCCCGCTTGCGCCCCAGCAGGGCGTCCTCGAAGGCGGGGAAGATGAAGACCGAGAAGGTCCCGGCCAGCAGGGCGATGGCCAGCAGGGCCGGCAGCAGGACGCGCAGGACGAAGCTCGCCCGCTCGAGCCGGGCCCGCGACCGCTGCGGGGGCGGCGGCGGCGCCGGGGCCGCGCGCCACGCGGACGCGGAGAACAGGCCCTCCCGGAACCGCTCCCAGAGCGGCCGGGGCAGGTCCACCCCCGTCGCGGACAGGCGCGGGACGTCGGGGCCGTGCAGGTCGGTGCCGCCGCAGACGAGCAGGTCGCAGTCCCGGGCCAGCCCGAGCAGCATCTCCGTCTCGTCCACGCCGTAGGGCGCGTAGACGGCCTCGATCCCGTCCAGCCCGGCCGCCCGGAGTTCGAGCAGGGCGGCCCCGAGACGGTCCCGGTCCCGTTCCAGCTCCAGCGGGTGGGCGAGGAAGACCCGCCCGCCCGCGCGGTGCACGATCCCGCACACCTCCTCGGCGGTGGGCACCCGGGCCGCGGGAGCCGGCAGCCTGGCGGCGGTCGCCAGCGCGGCCCGCCCCCCCTGGGGAGCCGGCGCCAGGATCGCGCGCAGCTCGGCGGCTTCCGGGTCGAAGCCGTAGGCCAGCAGGTGGACCTCGCCGAACCGGGTGGCGGCGAAGAGCTCGACCCCGGCGATGACGCCGATGCCCTCGCGCCCGCAGGCCTCCCGGAAGCGCGCCAGCCCGGCGATGGTGTCGTGGTCCGTCAGGGCCGCGAACCGCACCCCGTCCTGCGCCAGCAGCCGCGCGACCTGCTCGGGCGAGAGCTGGCCGTCGCTCAGGTCCGAGTGGCAGTGCAGGTTGACCCGCACGGAGCCGGTCATCGGTTGCGTGCCCCTCCCCGCATCAGCGTATCGACGGGCCCGCCCCGGCGCCAACC
>CAZSQE010000457.1:0-2361 GCA_964608905.1 uncultured bacterium
ACTGCAGGCCGCGCACGGCGCGCTTGTGCGAGCTCGCGCCGCTCTGGCCGCGGGGCGCGACGGGCTCGATGACTTGCGCGACGCGCTCGCGGCGCTCGAGCTCGTCGCCGGGCTGCTCGGCGAGCGAGCCCCGCCGGGGCTTGCGGTCGCGCTAGCCGAAGCCTCGCGGCTGATCGGGGGCGCGCCGTGAGCGCCCTCGGCACCGCGCTGCAGATCGCGCGGCACCCGCTCGTGCGCGCGATCGTGGCGCCGCTCGCGGCGCAGTTGGTCGCGTGGATTCGCGGCGGCAAGCGGCCGCCGTGGCTCGGCGCCGCGCTCCGCGCCGTGCCCGACCTGCGCGCGCCGATCGCGCTCGCCGAGGCCGAGGCCGCCGCGGCGCGGAAGCGGGGCGGCAAGTGACCCGCGAGCGCGTCGTCGAGATCGCCAGGTCCGCGATCGGCCGCGGGCCGGACGTGTGCGCGTCCGCGGCGCCGGGGTACGACCTCGCGGTCAAATCCTGGTGCCAGATCTTCTGGCTGTGGTGCCTGCGCGAAGCGGGCTTGACGGACCGCCTATGGCCCTCGGGCCCTGAGTGGCCCCGCGCGTGGCTGTCGCGCACGAGCAGCCCGCTTCCAGGGGACATGGCCTATAAGGATCAGCCCTTCCAGCACGGCGCCGTGTTCGTCGAGCGTGTTGGCGATCGCGTGTACACGATCGACGGTAACTCACCGGGCCGTGTCGTCGCCGCGCGCGTGCGCGAGGTCAGTGAATGGGATTGTTTCTATTCGATCGCGCCACTGCTCGCCGCACCCGCGGCGCCCGGGCCCTCGCCAAGCGCCCGCGTTCAGGTGGCGCTCGTCGCCGCGGGCTTTCCATGCGGGCCCGTTGACGGCGTCATCGGCCCGCGCACCCTCGGGGCGCTGAAATCGTGGGCCCTCGTGCACCCCGAAAGGATCGAGCGTTGACCGACACCGACCCGTGCCCCGCGCCGCCCCCGGGCGAGCAACCGATCGGCGAGCTCGTGCTCGCAGAAATCCGCGCCGTCGGCGCGCACGTCGCCGACCTGCGCGGGCTCGTGCTCGCGCTCGCCGAGGACGTCAAGGCCGCGCGGCACGCCGCCGCGCTCGCCGCGGACGAAGCGCTCGCGCAGCGGACCGCCGCCGCGCGCACCGTGGACCGGCTCGACCTAATCGACGCCGCCGGCTGTGGCCGCTACCGCGCCCACGTCCGCGCCGGGAACGGGGGCGGGTAGCCGTGCCCGCCGAGGAAGCCGAACAGCTCTGGCGCCGCCTGCGCGCGCTGTCGGCCCAGGTCGCCGAGCTCGGCGAGCGCGTCGCCCGGCTCGAGCGGCGCGACGACCTCGAGCCCTTGCGAGCGCAGCTGCGCGATCACGCCCGGGAGGTCGCCGAGCTCGGCGACGACCTGCGCGACCTGCTCGCGGTTGACCGAAAGAGCGCGATCGAAGCGATCACGGCGCGCCAGCGCTCGGCCCGCCCGGCGGCCTCCCTGGGCCCGCCGCGGGAAGTCCGTGCTCAAGTCTGGTCGGGCGCCGCGGCGGGCCTGGCGGCCCTGGGAACCGGGCTAGCGCTCGGACTGGCGGCCTTGCTGCGCGGGTGCTAGGCTTCCCGAAGCGCTGGCCGGGTCATACCGCTGGCGTTCACCCTCGCACGCCCCGGCCGCGGCGATCGCCAGCACGGCCGGGCGCGTGCCCTACCTGTCGAGGTCGCCCGTGATAGAGCAGCTATTCAACGCGTGGGGCGCGTGGCCCCTGTTCGTCGGCCTGGCGCTCGCCGCCCTCGTCCGCGCGTGGCAGGTCGCCTCGCCGCTGATCCCGGCCGCGGCCTGGGATCGCGTGCCTTCCCGGGTGCGGCCGCTGGTCGCGATCCTGGGCGCCGGGCTGACGGCCGCGTCGGTGGCGCTGATCGGCGGCTCGTCCTGGCCGGCCGCGGCGGACGCCGCTTGCGCCGCCTGGGCTGCCGCGCTCGCCACCGAGCAGGCTATCCGGCTGATCGCCGGCAAGGCCTAGCGCCAGCGGTACGCGCCGCCCCCGGGGGCGACGTAGCCGGGGCACCGAACGTCCAGCCGCGGCGCCATGAGGGCGCAGCCCTGGGCCTCGTGCTGGAAGCCGAGGACGTGCCCGACCTCGTGCGCGAGCGTGACCCCGGGGCGGTAGTCCCATGCGCGCGGATCGAGCACCGCGAGCGGCGGTTCGCGGCTCGAGGTGCCGAGCGCCTCGCGCGGGATCGGCGCGACGACCACGGCGATCGCCGCGGGGTCGTCGCAGTCCTCCCGGGCGCCCCAAACGCGGGTGGCGAACGCAAGCTCGGCGGCGGTGACGTCGCCCGATGGGCACACGGCCGGGGGCGCGGCACCGCCCCACGC
>CAZSQE010000458.1:0-2346 GCA_964608905.1 uncultured bacterium
CGCCGGCACGGTCGGCGAGTTGCTCGACGAGGCCCGCGAGTTGGGCCCGGCGCCGCTGCTGGTGGTGACGGGCGGCGAGCCGCTCGAGACGCCGGCGCTGACGCCGCTGCTCGAGCTGGGGCTCGAGCGCTGGGAGCGGGTCGAGGTCGAGACCGCCGGGGCGCTGCCCCCGCCGCTCTCGCACCCGCGCCTGCTGTGGAGCGTCTCGCCCAAACTGCCGCGCGCGACCCCGCGCTGGGAGACGACCTGGCGGCACGCGCCGGCCTGGCTCGCCGAGCCCAACGCCACCTTCAAGGTCGTGGTCGGCGACGCCCCCGACGAGGACGACCTGCTGCGCCTGCTCGGGCGGCACGGCGTCCCGGCGGCGCGCGTCATGCTCATGCCGGAGGGCTACACCGACGACGGCCTGCGCGACCGCTCGATGTCGCTGGCCGCCCTGTGCAAGCGGCACGGCTTCCGCCTCTCGCCGCGCCTGCACGTGTGGCTCTGGGGCGCGAGGCGCGGGGTATGACCGCCCCGCGGGCGGTGGTGCTGCTCTCGGGCGGGCTCGACTCGTCCACCTGCCTCGCCTGGGCGCGCTCGCGCGGCTTCGCCTGCACGACGCTGGCCGTGGACTACGGCCAGCGCCACCGCGTCGAGCTGGCGGCGGCGCGGCGCGTGGCGCGCGCCCTCGGCGTGACCGACCACCGCGAGATCGCGCTCGACCTGCGCGCCGTCGGCGGCTCGGCGCTCACCGCCGACCTCGACGTGCCTCGCGACCGCGACGAGGCCGCGATGGGCGCCGACGTCCCCGTCACCTACGTGCCGGCGCGCAACACCGTCCTGCTCGCCCTGGCCCTCGGGCTGGCCGAGACGCTGGGCGCCCGCGACCTCGTCGCCGGCATGAACGCGCTCGACTACTCGGGCTACCCCGACTGCCGGCCGGAGTTCGTGCGGGCGTTCGAGGCGCTGGCCCGCGTCGCCACGCGCGCCGGCCTCGAGGGCGCGGCCTTCACCGTGCACACGCCCCTGATGGAGCTCGACAAGGCCGGCGTCGTCCGCCTCGGCCTCTCGCTCGGGCTCGACCACTCCCTCACCCACACGTGCTACGATCCCGCCGACGACGGTGCCGCCTGCGGGCGCTGCGACGCCTGCCGGCTCCGCCTCAAGGGCTTCCGCGAGGCCGGCGTGCCCGATCCCGTGCGCTACGCGGCCGTCCCTCCGCCCCCATCCCGGACGTGAACCCATGCGAGTCGAACTGACCAAGGAGTTCCGCTTCGAGGCCGCGCACCGGCTGCCCATGGTGCCGCCCGGACACAAGTGCCACCGCCTGCACGGGCACTCGTACCGCATCGAGGTCACCGTGGCCGGCGAGGTGGACGCGGCCACCGGCTGGCTGGTGGACTACGCCGACATCACCGACGTCGTCGCGCCCGTGCTGCGGGACGAGCTGGACCACCGCACGCTGAACGACGTGCCCGGGCTCGAGAACGCCACCTCCGAGGTGCTGTGCGGGTGGCTGTGGCGGCGCTTCGCCCCGGCGCTGCCCGGGCTCGCCGCCATCACGGTGCACGAGACCTGCACGGCGCGCTGCACCTGCCGGGGGGAGTGAGGTGCGCGTCTTCGTCACCGGCGCGAGCGGCTACCTCGGCGGCGCCATCGCCGCGCGGCTGGCCCGCGCCGGCCACGAGGTGCACGGCCTGACGCGCGACGCGACGCGGGCGGTGGCGCTGGCCGCGCGTGGCGTGCGCCCCCTCGTCGGCGACCTGCGCCAGCACGCCGGCTACGCCGGGCTGCTGCGCAACGCCGACGTCGCCGTCCACGCGGCCGCGGCCCCGGCCGCCGAGGCGGCGACCCTCGACCGCGCCGCGCTCGACGCCATCCGCGACGGCGTGACCGACGGGCGCGTGCGCCGCGTGCTCTACACCAGCGGCGTCTGGGTCTACGGCGACACCGGCGGGCACGTGGTGGACGAGCAGGCGCCGCTCACCGGCCCGCTGCCGCTGGTCGCCTGGCGCGTCGCCCACGAGGAGGCGGCGCTGGCCTTCGCCCCGCGCGGCGCCGACGTCACCGTGTTCCAGCCCGGCATCGTCTACGGCGGCACCCGCGGCATCCTCGGCGAGTGGTTCGCCCGCGGCCGGCGCGGCGAGCCCGTGACCTGGCCCGGCGACGGCGCGCAGCAGTGGAGCCTGGTGCACGTCGAGGACGTGGCCGAGGCGTACCGGCTCGCCGCCGAGCGGGCGGTGAGCGGGCGCGGCCCGATGCGCGCCGAGCGCTACCTGCTGCACGACGGCGCCGAGCCGACCGCGCGGCAGGTCGCCGAGGCGGTGGCGCGGGCGACCGGGGCCGTCGTGCAGCAGGTAGCGC
>CAZSQE010000459.1:0-2343 GCA_964608905.1 uncultured bacterium
GCGGAAGGGCATGGCAACCGGGGCGGATGACGGTGCCATCCGCCGCCGCGCTCGGGAGGGGCACGGCCCCGGGCACGCGTTCCCACGTCGCCTCCGGGTGTGGCGCGAAGTGCAGCGACGCGACGGCGGCGGGGGCGCGGGGTCCGCACCCCGCGC
This sequence comes from uncultured bacterium, assembly GCA_964608905.1. Lineage (GTDB taxonomy): Bacteria > Eisenbacteria > RBG-16-71-46 > RBG-16-71-46 > RBG-16-71-46 > JANXPZ01. The sequence continues at coordinate 157 of CAZSQE010000459.1, forward strand.
CCCCGCCGCCGTCCACGAGGATGCTAGGGGGCGATGCGGTGGCGGTCAACGACCATGTGACGCCGGGGAGGCAACACCGCCGCCGACAAGCCCGTCCACGCTCTGATGGGACGTGGACGGAAACGCGCTCGTCGCTCCGGTGCCCGCGCGCGGCAACGCTACGCCACCCGCGCCCGCGAGCGGCGGGCGGCGATCAGCGCGCGCATGACCAGCAGCCCGACGAGGAAGCCGCCGACGTGCGCCCAGAAGGCGATGCCGCCGCCCGAGGCGGAGGAGCCCAGGCCGAGCACGAACTGGAACAGGAACCACAGTCCGAGCACGAGGAACGCCGGCAGCGGCACCACCTGGAAGAAGGGGAAGATGGGCAGCAGCGTGAGCACCCGCGCCCGCGGGAAGCTCACGATGTAGGCGCCGAGCACGGCGGCGATGGCCCCGCTCGCGCCCACGACCGGGATCGCCGCCACCGGCACGGTGAGGTAGTGGAGCAGCGCGGCGGCCGCGCCGCAGCCGAGGTAGAACAGGAGGAAGCCGACGTGCCCGATGGCGTCCTCGACGTTGTCGCCGAAGATCCACAGGTACCAGAGGTTGCCGATGACGTGCGACCAGCCGCCGTGCAGGAACATCGAGGTGAACAGCGACGTCACCGCCGGCAGCAGCGGAAGGTCGCCGTAGCGCACGGCCAGCGTGAGCCGGACCGGGGTGAAGCCCCACTCGTAGAGGAAGCCGCCCAGCTCCGGGCCGAGCAGCAGCTCGTAGACGAAGACGGCGACGTTCGCGCCGATCAGCGCCCGCGTCACCACGGGCACGGTGCGGGCCGGGTTCTCGTCGCGCAGCGGGATCAAGCGGGGCTTCCTCCGGGGGGCCGGGGCGGCGGGCCGGACGGCGCGGCGCCGGCCGCAGGGTACGCCAAAAGGTCGTGGCCCGCAGCCGGTTGACGCTCCCCGGACGCGTTCCTATGCTGCGGCGTCCCCGCAACCCGAACCGCCACCGCTCCCGCCGCATCCGAAGGGGGCGTGTCTTTGAATGTCCCGAGCGTGCGAGGAGGTATCGTCATGGGTAACGCAGTGGCCGTCACCGGCGCGAACTTCGAGGCCGAGGTGCTGCAGTCGAAGACGCCGGTGCTGGTGGACTTCTGGGCCGCCTGGTGCGGTCCGTGCCGGGCGATCGCCCCGGTGGTCGAGGAGCTGGCGACGGAGTACCAGGGCAAGCTCAAGGTCGCGAAGATGGACGTGGACGCGGACCAGGAGATCCCGGGCCGCTACGGCGTGCAGAGCATCCCGACGCTGATCCTGTTCAAGGACGGGGACGCGGTCGAGCGGCTCATCGGCGCGTACCCGAAGCCGGCGATCCTGGCGAAGATCCAGCGCCACCTCGGCTAGCGGCGCCGCCGCCCGGCAGGGCCCGTGCCCCGGGGCGCGGGCCCTTTCCCGTGCCTAGCGCCCGCCGCGCTCGACGACCTCGTCGCGCGTGCGCAGGAGCGCGGCCAGCACGCGCGGCAGCGCCTCGGCCACGTCGCCGGCGGTGAAGCCGACCGGGCCGATGGCGCGGGCGCACTCGTCGGCGCCGAGGCCGTGCGCGAACACCGCGGCGCGCGCCGCGTCGTAGGGCGCGAGGCCCTGCGCGAGCAGCGCGGCGACGGTTCCGGCCAGCACGTCGCCCATGCCCGCCGTGGCCATGCCGGGATTGCCGGTGGGGTTGACGCTGGCGCGTCCGTCCGGGCTCGCGACCACCGTGGGCGCCCCCTTGAGCACGAGCACGCTGCCCCACGTCACCGCCCACTCGCGGCAGGCGTCGAGCCGCCGGGCCTCGAGGTCGGCGGGCGGGACGCCGGTGAGGCGCGACATCTCGCCGAGGTGCGGCGTGAGCACGCGCGTCACCCGGGCGCGGCCGTCGGGCGCGGTCGGGGAGTAGGCGGCGCGCGCGGTGCGAAGGGGCTCGGTCTGCCACTGGAAGGCGTTGAGCCCGTCGGCGTCCAGCACCACCGGGCAGGGGCTGTCGGTCACCAGCCGGCGCGCGAGCGCCGCGGCGGCCGGGTCGCGCGACAGGCCCGAGCCCACCACCAGCACGTCCACCCCGGCGGCGCGCTCGAGGATCGGCTCGGCGGCGGCGGCGGCCAGGGTGCGGCCGGGCCCCTCGGGCATCGCCAGCGTCATCTCCTCGGTGAGCTTGATCTCGAGCACGTCGTGC
>CAZSQE010000460.1:0-2318 GCA_964608905.1 uncultured bacterium
GGATCTGCCCGGCCGCGGCCAGCAGCGCCACCAGCGGCGAGGCGCCGCCCCGCTCGGCGACGCGCGCCTCGACCAGGTGGTCGGCGCGCAGGCGCACCGCCGTGCTCACCTGCGCGCGCGCGGGCAGCTCGACCCTCTGCCCGGGCACGTCCTCGGTCACGAGCAGCTCGACGTCGCCCAGCTCGAGCCGCGCGCCGGCGGCCAGCGCGGCGGGCTCGCGGACCGGCACGCCGTCCACGCGCGTGCCGTTGCGGCTGCCGAGGTCGCGGACGAGGAGACGATCGTCGTGCCGCACGATCTCGGCGTGGCGGCGCGACACGCTGGCGTCGGGCAGGTGGATGTCGCAGGTGGACGAGCGACCGAGCAGCACGAGCGGGGCCTCGAGCTTCCAGGTCAGCGTGCGGCCGGCGACGACGCCCGAGAGGGAGAGGACCATGGCGCGGGGACTCTACCCCGTGGGCGAGGGGGCCGGAAGGGGCTTCGCGGCCCCGTCCCTATCTCCGGCCGATCTCCGCGGTCCAGTTCGTGACCACGACGAAACGCCCGACCGCCGCGGCCGCCGTGGGCGTGTTGACCAGGAACCGCTGGCCGTCGCGGGTCGGCGACCACCGGTACCCCCGATATTCGCCGCCCGTGAACTCGATCGTGACCAGGGACTTCGGCGCGCCCACCGCGAAGGTCGCGTCCGCGCGCACGTCCACCGACGCGATGCCCGCCCCGGTCGAGAAGAAGAGTTCCCGGCCGTCCCCGCGCCACTGGGGGCTGCTGCCGCCCGCGGTCGTGACCTGCACCTTGGGCCCGGGGCCGGGATGGGGCACCACGTAGACCTCCTCCCGGCCCGACTCGTTGGAGACGTAGGCCAGCCACCGCCCGTCGGGCGAGAGCCGGCCGCCGGCCTCGTTGAACGGGCCGGCCAGGAGCGGCCGGGGCGGCTGCCGTCCCCCGGGCGACAGGACGTAGGTGTCCCACCGGTTCAACGGGCTGATGTGCGAGATGGTGATGACGTTCGCGGCCTCCGACCAGCCGAAGGGCGCCTCGTAGTACTCCGGGTGATTGCCCAGGGTGTCCACGGTGTCGCCTCCCCACGCCGACCGGACGAGGCAGCGCATCCCGCCGTCCCGGAAGGCGCCGTAGGCGATGCGGCCGCCGTCCGGCGACCAGGCGGGCGCCAGTTCGTCGCCGGGCTCGAAGGTCAGGCGCGAGCTGACGCCGCGGACCAGGTCGCGGACCCACAGGTCCCGCTCGTCGGACGGCTCCGTGACGACGCTCAGCGCCGCCCGGGTGCCGTCGGGGGAGAGCGCCACGTCCTCGTAGTTGCCCGGGGGCGCGGCCTCGCCGAGGACCCGGCCGTCGCGGCCCACCCACAGCAGGCGGGCCGGTCCGCGGGCCGCCTGCGGCCGGTAGGCGAGGGCCCCGGCGCTCGAGACGGAGAACGCACCGATGGTCCCGGAGGGGATGGGGCCGAGGGGCACGGGGTCGCCCCGGGTGCGCGCCCTGCCGGCGTCGAGCCGCTGGGCCACGAGCACGCCGGCGTTCTCGTACACCAGGTATCCCGGGTGCGCGTACTCGACCCGGCTGGCGGTGTGGCCCAGGTGCCGGCTCTCCTTCGCGCCCAGCGTGCCGATGCGGATGGCGTCGGGAGTGCCCGCGCTGGAGGCGACGAACAGGAAGCGCTTCCCGTCGGGGAGGAAATACGGCCAGGCGTGGCCGGTCTCGCCGCGCGAGCGGTCGAGGAAGGTGATGGGCCGCACCGGGCCGCCCGAGGCCGGCACGCCCCGGATCGAGTCGGTGGCGCCGCCGTCGAAGAGGATCCAGCCGCTGCGGCTCCACGTGCCGTCGAAGCCGCCGGGCGCGTCGCAGAGGGCGACGGCCGGCCCGCCGGCGACCGGCACCTTGCGCAACTTACCCTCGGCGATGATGCCCAGCCACCTGCTGTCCGGGGACCAGAAGGGCCGCGCCTCCCCCGCCGCGACCTCCAGCGGCCGGGCCTCGACGGCATCGAGGGGGCGCACCCAGATGCGCCTCGCGCCGGTCGAGTCGGTGGCGAGGAAGACCAGCGTGCGCCCGTCCGGCGACAACCGCGGCCAGGTGACGCTCATCGTTCCGGGGGGCGGCAGCACCTCGAAGCGCACGACCTGCGGGTGCGCGCTCGCGCGCAGCAGCAGGAGCGAGCCCAGCGCCGCCGCGACCACCGCGAGCGCGCCCGCCAGCGCCCACGCCAGGCGCTCGCGCCCGCGCCGCCGCCTGACGTCACCCGCCTCCAGCGGGTACCCGGCCGGCACGCCGGCGCGCGCGCCGGCGTGCCGGCCGGGTACCCG
>CAZSQE010000461.1:0-2313 GCA_964608905.1 uncultured bacterium
CCCCTCTCCCCTCTTCCGGGCCGACGCCGCGCACGACGGGCACGCCTTCGCCCCTCCCAGTTCCTTGCAGGCCTTGAACTTCTCGCCCTCGGGGGCGATCCGGCCACACCCGTCGGCCTCGCAGACGTCCAGCCCCGCCTTCCGGGCCTTCGTCGCGGCCGCCCGCTGCCGCTGCTCCTCGTCGAGTTTCTTCTCCGCGCGGACCTTCTCCCACGCGATGCTCTTGGCCTCGTAGCACGCCGCGTTCGTGCAGAAGCCCCGCTTGTCCGACCCGTGCGGTGTCAGACCCGCAAACAGGGCCGGCTGGTCGCTGTACGTCGCCGAGTTGTCCGGGCAGCCGGTGCACTTGAGCCCCGTCGAGCCCTTCGCCTTCTCCGCGAACGGCTCCCCGCCTTCCTGGTCCTCCCCCTTGATCCATCCGCAAGCGACCAGGCCCTGCATCTTGTAACTGACGGCCTTCCGGAGCGAGTCCATGTCCTCCGCGTAGTCGCCCGCCGGCCCGGCGCCGACCTGACCATGCGGCCCGCCGCCTCCGTCCGTCTTGTCGCCGTAGGCCTGCCACGCGTTCTTCTTTTCGTTCCACGTCGCGCGGATCACGCCGCTCGTCAGTTCCATCTGGGCCGCATGGTCCCCCACCCGCGCGATGAGTTCCGCCTGCTTCAGCGGCAGGCGGCCGCTGGCGACGAGTTCCTGCACCGCCGGCGCCAGCCGCAGCAGGTCCAGGTGCTTCCGCACGAAGTCGTCGCTCTTGCCGACGACGGCCGCGATCTCGCCGGCCGACATCCCCTCGTCCCTCGACCGCCCGAACTGGAGGGCGTAGTCGATGTGCGAAGGGTCCTCGTGCTGGAGGTTCTCCACCAGTTGCATCCGCACCTTCAGGGCCGGCGCCAGCGGCGGGTACACCTTCGCCTCGATGAACGCGTCGCCGTTCCGCCGGGCGGCCGTCAGTCGCCGGTAGCCCGCGATCAGTTCGTGCCTGCCGCCCGCGGCCGACTTGCACACGACCACCGGCGCCATCAGGCCGACCTCGCGCATGGTCCCCGCCAGTTGCAGGAGCGCCGGCTCATCCATCGACCGCCGCACGTTCGCCCCCTCCTCGATGTCGGCGAGTTTCACGAGAATCAGTTCCGCCTTCGGCGGCGGCGAGGAGGAAGACGCGGGGAGGGGAGAGGGGAGACGCGGAGAGGGATGGGCCTGTATCATCTTCCACGCCTCTTCGTTCACCCCGCCGCTCACGTCCTCTGTTTCCGTCACTGCGTCCGCCATCGTCATCTTCGTCCGCTTCGCCATGATCTGCTCCAGAAAAGGGTGATTGGTGACTGGTAATTGGTTATTGGCCGTTCCGCCTCACAACTCAGAACTCACAACTCTCAACTCTCTTCCTCAACCTCGAAGATCCCCCTTCCGCCCGGCCGACGGCGTCCGAAGGGGCTGGTGGGCGGCACCTGCCGGACGTCCTCCAGGAAGAGGCCGCGGAGGTAGTCGTTCGAGCAGTCCACCAGTGCCGCAGCCGAGTCGGCATCCGTCAGCCGCCTCTCGCTCCGCACAAACGCCGTCGCCACGATCCGCCCCATGGGAACCGTGGGCATGCGGCACTCGCGTAGCGCCTTGCCCGCTACGCTGGCGTTACTCGTCCTTCTCCGCGTCTCCGCGTCCCCGCGTCTCCGCGTCTCTTCTCTTCTCGGCCGCGATCTTCTCCCTCCGCGCCTTGCGGGCCGTGGCCTTGTCGATGGGCTTGGTCGGCACGCTGGCCAGGTTCGCCTCGTCGGCGACGTGCTGGCCGTCCGTGGGCTTGCCGTCCGCCCCGACGAAGTCCAGCCGGCCCTGGCCGGTGCGGTACTCCTCGATCGTCGCCCCCAGGGCGCCCCGCGCCTCGTCGAGGGCCGCCTTGGCCGCCTTGTGGACCTCGGCGGCCGAGTCGCAGATCCGCGTCCGCTCGACCACCAGGTCCTGCGCCTTCAAGATCGCCGTCAATGCCGCGTGTTCGTCCATGTCGCTTCGCTCCGGGGAAAGGTCATAGGTCGTAGGTCTTAGGTCGTAGGGCCGCGGTCCGACTCCAGCAGCCGGCCCACGTGGATCGCAGGCGGTTGCGCGCCCGTCTTGAACGCCTCTTCCGCCGCGGGGAGGAGCGCCCGCCGTACAGGAGTCCGAGCCTCGCGCCTCGGAGGACGTGAATCAGTTCCAGCGTCCGCCGGCACCGCGGCATCGGACATCCCTCCAAAGGCCCGCCCCTCGACCCGGTACTGCTTGACCGCGCGCAGGAGCCCCTCGAACGCCACGCGGAGCGGTCCGCAGTTGCGGAGGATGCTCACC
>CAZSQE010000462.1:0-1517 GCA_964608905.1 uncultured bacterium
CATCGGCGCCCAGGTCGAAGGAGAGGATGAGCGTTTCGCCGAGCGGCTGACCGCGCACGCCGCCCGCGCCCTCGCGCTGAGCGTGGTCGTGGGCCTGCTGCTCATGGCGGCGGCGCTCGCGTTCTGGCGCATGTCCCAGCGCCACGAGGAGGTCCAGCGCCGCCTCGAGCACCAGCGCCGCCTGGGCGCGCTGGGCGAGATGTCGGCGGTGCTGGCGCACGAGATCCGCAACCCGCTCGCCTCGCTCAAGGGCCACGCCCAACTGCTGGCCGAGCGCCTCGCCGCCGGCTCGCCCGAGCGGCACAAGGCGGACCGCGTGGTGCACGAGGCGACGCGGCTCGAGACGCTCGCCGGCAACCTCCTCGAGTTCGCACGCACCGGGGCCCTCCACCCGGTCGCCGCCGATCCCGCGGCGTTGCTGCGCGAGGCCGCCGCGGAGACCGGCCCCGAGGTCGTGGACTGCGCCGTCGCGTCTGCGCCGTCGAGCTGGCGGCTCGACGAGGAGGGCATGCGGCGGGCGCTGGCCAACGTGCTGCGCAACGCCGTGCAGGCCTCGCCGCCCGGGGCCCGCGTCGAGGCCGCGGTGTCGCGCGAGCACGGCCGGCTGGTCTACACCGTGCGCGACCATGGCCCGGGCTTCGCCCCCGGGCAGATCGCGCAGCTCTTCGACCCCTTCTACACGACGCGCGCCAGCGGCACCGGCCTGGGCCTGGCCGTGGCCCAGCGCATGGTCCGGCTGCACGGCGGCACGATCCACGCCGAGAACGACCCGGCGGGCGGGGCGCGCGTGCGCATCTCGATCCCGGAGACCCGAGGCTAGGCATGGCGCGCATCCTGGTGGTGGACGACGAGGAGGGCCTGCGCGAGTTCGTCGGCGACGCCCTCGAGGCCGACGGACACGTCACCGTGCGCGTCGGCGACGGCCAGGCCGCGGTCGAACGGCTGGCCCGCGAGAGCTTCGACCTGGTGGTCACCGACCTGCGCATGCCGGGCCCGCTCGACGGCATGGCCCTGCTGCGCCGCCTGCGCGCCGAACAGCCGGAGACCGAGGTCGTCGTCCTCACCGCCTACGGCTCGGTCGAGACCGCGGTCGAGGCGATGCGGCTCGGCGCCTTCGACTACCTGCAGAAGCCGCTGGGCAGCCCGGCCGAGCTGCGGCTCGCCGCCGCCCGCGCGCTCGAGCGCCGCGGCCTGCTGGCGCTGCGCGACCAGTCGCGGCGCGAGACGCTGGCGCTGCCCCCGCTCACCTACGGCGACCCGGTGATGGCGCCGGTGGCCGAGGCGCTGCGCAAGGTCGCCGGCGCCAACTCGACCGTCCTGCTGCTCGGCGAGAGCGGGACCGGCAAGGAGGTCGCCGCGCGCACGCTGCACGCCTGGAGCCCGCGGGCCGAGGGGCCGTTCGTGGCGGTGAGCTGCGCCGCCGTGCCCGAGACGCTGATCGAGAGCGAGCTGTTCGGCCACGAGAAGGGCGCGTTCACCGGCGCGGTGGCCGCGCGGCGCGGCCGCCTCGAGCTGGC
>CAZSQE010000462.1:1527-2306 GCA_964608905.1 uncultured bacterium
AGCTGGCCGAGGGCGGCACGCTGTTCCTCGACGACGTCGGCGAGCTCAAGCCCGAGCTGCAGGTCAAGCTGCTGCGGGTGCTCGAGGAGCGTCGGTTCGAGCGCCTCGGCGGCACGCGCACCCTGTCGGCCGACGTGCGCTGGATCGCCGCCACCCACCGCGACCTCGGCGCCATGCGCGCCGCCGGGACGTTCCGCGAGGACCTCTACCACCGCCTCGCCGTCTTCCCGGTGCGGCTGCCGCCGCTGCGCGAACGCCGCCAGGACATCCTGCCGCTGGCCGGCGTCCTGCTGGCGCGCATCGCCGGCGGGCTGGGGCGGCCGCGGCTCGAGCTGGAAGAGGACGCGCGGCGCCGCATCGCCGGGGCCGCCTGGCCCGGCAACGTGCGCGAGCTGGCGAACGCGCTCGAGCGCGCGGCCATCCTCGCCGGCGGCGACACGATCGAGGCCCGGCACCTGACGGTGGAGCCGGCCGTGTCCCCGGCCCCGGCCGCCCCGGGTCCGGTGCGCACCCTGGTCGAGCTGGAGCGCGACGCGCTGGCGCGGGCGCTGGCCGAGTGCGGCGGCAACCGGCGCCGCGCCGCCGAGACGCTGGGCATCGGGTTGCGCACCCTGTACGAGAAGCTCAAGCGCTACGGCCTGAGCTAGGGACCGCGCGCCGCATGGACTCGCCATGAGCCGAGTCGCTATGCTCGGGCCATGAGCGACGACGACCGCGCGCCCGGCGCGCCCACGGAGACCCCGGCCTCCGGCGCGTCCGGTGCGGCGAGGGGGACCCAC
>CAZSQE010000463.1:0-2299 GCA_964608905.1 uncultured bacterium
CGCCGGCGGGGGTCCGGTCCCTCGAGCGGATCCTCGACTGCATCGCCGACCCCGTCTTCGTCAAGGACGAGGCGCATCGTCTCGTCCTCGTGAACGACGCCGAGTGCGCCCTGACCGGCAAGACGCGCGAGGAGCTGCTCGGCCGCACCGACGACGAGGTCCTCTCGCGCGACCAGTGGGAGCGCTTCTGGCGCGAGGACGACGCGGTCATCGCCACCGGGCGCGGCTGCAGCAGCGAGGACGAGATCCCCGACCCGCGGGGGAACGTGCGCACCTACATCACGCAGAAGACGCGCTACGTGGACGACGCGGGGAACCGCTTCGTCGTCGGCGTGCTGCGCGACATCACCCGGCGCAAGCTGGACGAGCGCTCGCTGCGCGCGGCCAAGGACTACGCCGAGACGCTGATCGAGACCGCCAACGCCATGGCCGTCGGGCTGGACGACGCCGGGCGGATCGTCGTCTTCAACCAGGCGGCGGAGCGGATCACCGGCTACAGTCGCGCCGAGCTCGAGGGCCGCAACTGGTTCGAGACCGTCGTGCCGCGCGAGCGCTACCCGGAGGTGTGGGAGGAGTTCGAGCGCCTGGGAGAAGGCGGCCCGCCCGGGGAGTTCGAGAACCCCATCCTCACCAAGACCGGGGAGGAGCGGCACATCGTCTGGCGCAACGGCGTGCTCGGCGGCCCCGACGGCACCCCGGCGATCATCTCCTTCGGCATCGACGTCACCGGGCGCAAGCGCGCCGAGGCCGAACTGCGCCGCAGCGAGGAGCGCTACCGCCGCTTCTTCCAGCACGACATCGCCGGCACCTACGTCTCCACGCCCGAAGGCCGCATCCTCGACTGCAACCCGGTGTTCGCCCGCATCCTGGGCTACGACTCGGTCGCCGAGGTGCTCGAGATCGACGCCAGTTCGCGCTACCCCGAGCCCGCCGCCCGCCAGGAGTTCCTCGAGGGGCTGTGCCGCCACCGCGGCTTCGACCGCCACGAGGCGGTCTACCACCGCAAGGACGGCTCGCGGGTGCACGTCATCGAGTCGGTGGTCGGCGTGTTCGACGCCCGCGACGAGCTGGTCGAGATCCAGGGCCACCTCATCGACGACACCGAGCGCCGCAACGCCCAGGAGCAGCTGCGGCTGGCGCAGCGCATGGAATCGGTCGGCCGGCTGGCCGGCGGCATCGCCCACGACTTCAACAACGTGCTGACCGTCATCATGGGCTCGGCCGAGATGATCCGGCGCCGCGTGCCCGCCGACCACCCCGCCGCCCGCAGCGCCGAGGACATCCGCAAGGCGGCGGCCCGCGCCGCCTCGCTGACGCGGCAGCTGCTCGCCTACAGCCGCCAGCAGGTGCTGCAGCCGCGGGTGCTCGACCTCGGGGCCGTCGTCGCCGAGATGGAGGGGATGCTGCGCCAACTGCTGGGCGCCGGCATCGAGATCGTCACCCGGCGGACCGCCGCGTGCGCCCGCGTCAAGGCCGACCTCGGGCAGCTGCAGCAGGTGATCCTCAACCTGGTCATCAACGCCCGCGACGCCATGCCGCGCGGCGGCACCATCACCGTGGAGATCGACGAGACCGAGCTGGGCGAGTCGTACGCCGTCGGGCGGGGCTGGGCCTTCACGCCCGGCCGCTACGTCCGGCTGACGGCGAGGGACACCGGTTGCGGCATGGACGCCGCGACCCGGGCGCGCGCCTTCGACCCGTTCTTCACGACCAAGGCGACGGGCAAGGGCACCGGGCTCGGGCTGGCCACCGTCTACGGCATCGTCAAGCAGAGCGGTGGCCACATCGACATCGAGAGCGAGCCGGGGCAGGGCGCGACCTTCCGCATCCACCTGCCGCGCGTGGACGAGGCGGTGGCGGTGGCGGGTCCGGCGGTCGGGGTGCCCGGGTGCGGCACGGAGACCGTGCTGGTCGTCGAGGACGAGGAGCTGGTGCGCGGGGTCATCGCCGAGACGCTGACCACGGCCGGTTACACCGTGCTCGAAGCGGGCAGCTCGGGCGAGGCGGTCGTGCTCTCGACGAAGCACAATGGCCGCATCGACCTGCTGGTGACCGACCTGGTGATGCCGGGGCGGAGCGGGCACGAGCTGGTCGCGCGCATGGCCGAGCTGCGGCCCGACATGGCGGTGCTGTGCGTCTCCGGCTATGCCGACCAGGCCGTGGTGCAGTCGGGGCAGCTGGGGACCGAGACGCCGTTCCTGCAGAAGCCCTTCACGCCCGACGCCTTGCTGAGCAAGGTGCGCGAGGTCCTGGACCAGCCGCGGCGCCAGGCGGCGTAGGGCGCGGGCGGGCGGGGCGC
>CAZSQE010000464.1:0-2285 GCA_964608905.1 uncultured bacterium
GGGCAGCTCTCCGCCGGCGTGGCCCACGAGATCCGCAACCCGCTGGCCGGCATCGGCACCAGCGCGCAGGTGCTGCTGCGGCGCTTCGAGCCCCGCGACGAGCGGGCCCGCTTCGTCCGCGTCATCCTCGACGAGGTGGCGCGGCTCGACCGGCTGGTGAACAACCTGCTGCAGTACGCGCGGCCGCGCCAGCCCGAGCTGAAGCCGGGCCGGCTGGCCGACTGCGTGCGCCGCGTGATGGAGCTCTCGGCCGACTCCTTCGCCCAGGCCGGGGTGCGGGCCGGGCTGGAGGTCTCGCCGGCCGCCGGGCCGCTGTGGATCGACTCCGACCTCGTCACCCAGGTGCTGCTCAACGTGACGCTCAACGCCGTGCAGGCGATGCCCGGGGGGGGCGAACTGCGCTACGAGGTGCGCCGCACGCGCCGCCGCCGCGCCCCCCGCGGGCCCGGCCGGCGCGCCGTGGACACGCGCCCCGGCGCGGGCGCGGCGCCGGCCGGCGGCGGCTGGTTCGCCGTCCAGCAGGTCCGGGTGACCGACACCGGCGCCGGCATCCCGCGCGGCACGCTGGCCAAGCTCTTCGACCCGTTCTTCACCACCAAGCCGCGCGGCAGCGGGCTCGGGCTGTCCATCTGCCAGACCATCATGCAGGAGCACGGCGGTTCCATCGAGGTGGCCAGCCGCGAGGGCCGCGGCACCACCGTGCTCCTCGATTTCCCCGTGGAGAAGCGAAATGGCGAGAGGCGAGGAACCGGCGCGGGCGCAGGCCCATCGCACGCTGCTCGTCGTCGATGACGAGCGCTCGTTGCGCTTCAGCATCGGCGAGTGGGCCCGCGACGCGGGCTACCGTCCGCTCGAGGCCGAGGACGGCGGCACCGCGCTCGCGCACGTGCGCGATCAGGCGGTGGACGCGGTCCTGCTCGACCTGAAGCTCGGGACGGAGGACGGGCTCGAGGTGCTCAAGCGGATCCGGGCCGAGGAGCCCGGGCTCCCGGTCGTCATGCTCACCGGGCACGGCACCGTCGAGCACGCCGTGCAGGCCACGCGGCTCGGCGCCTTCGACTTCATGCTCAAGCCGCCCGACCTCGACCACCTGGGCATCGTGCTCGAGCGGGCGCTCGAGCACGGCCGCCTGCGCCGCGAGGTGGACTCGGCGCGGCGCGAGAAGCTGCCGCCCATCATCGGCGCCAGCCCGGGGCTGAAGACCGCGCTGCAGCGGCTCGAGAAGGCGGGCCGGAGCCTCACCGCCACCATCCTGCTGCGCGGCGAGACCGGCTCGGGCAAGGGCCTGCTCGCGCGCTACCTGCACGCCCACAGCGCCCGGGCCGAGCAGCCGTTCGTGGAGCTCAACTGCAGTGCCATCCCCGAGCAGCTGCTCGAGAGCGAGCTGTACGGGCACGAGAAGGGCGCCTTCACCGACGCCAAGCGCTTCAAGAAGGGCCTGTTCGAGCTGGCCGACGGCGGGGCGCTGTTCCTCGACGAGATCGGGGAGATGACCCCGGGCCTGCAGGCCAAGCTGCTGCACGTGCTCGAGACCCGCACCTTCCGCCGCGTCGGCGGCGGCAGCGACGTCACCGTGGACGTGCGGGTCATCGCCGCCACGCACCGCGACCTGCAGCGGGCGGTGGCGGAGGGCCGCTTCCGGGAGGACCTCTTCTTCCGCCTCAACGTCGTGCCCATCGAGGTGCCGCCGCTGCGCGAGCGCCCCGAGGACGTGCGCCTGATGGCCGAGCACTTCATCGCCCAGTTCTGTCGCGAGCTGGCGCGCCCGCCGGTGCGGCTGCACCCCGACGCGCTGCGGTTGATGCTCGACTACCGCTGGCCCGGCAACGTGCGCGAGCTGCGCAACCTGATCGAGCGCGTCGTCCTGCTCGAGGCCGAGGACGAGATCCGCGCCGAGCACCTGCCCGCCGAGCTCTCCGGTCGCTCCGGGGCCGGCCCGGCCGCGACGACGGCGGCGGGCGTGTTCCCGCCCGGGGTGGTCCGGCCGCTGGTCGAGGTCGAGAAGCTGGCCATCCAGCACGCGCTGTCGGTCTGCTCGGGCAACAAGACCCTCGCCGCGAAGCAGCTCGGCATCTCCCGCCAGACGCTGCGCACCAAGCTGAAGGACTACGCGCTCGGCGACGACGGCGACGAGGCCGGCGAAGAGGGCTGAGATGCCGTCCCGCCGGAGGGGCCGTCGCGGCCCCCCGGCGGTCAGGAAGCGGTCGCGCCCCCTGCCCGGCGGAAGGAGGTTGGGCGGGCATCCTGCAAACCGGGCCGTGCCGCCCCGCGCCCGAGCGCTCCCC
>CAZSQE010000465.1:0-2265 GCA_964608905.1 uncultured bacterium
TGGCCGGGGCCGCGCGACCGTGCGCTATGGTGCGAGGCGACCCCCGGGGGCGCCGCGGCCGCGCGAGGCGGCCGGGCGGCGACCCGGGCACGGCGGGGAGGCTCCATGCGGATCGTCCGATGCGTTCTGCTCGTCCTGTTGAACCTGCTGCTGCTCTGCCTCGTGGACCGGATGCTGGTCGGCGATGCAGGCGAACGGCACCTCCGGGCGGCCGACCGCGCGGCCTACGGACGGGGCGACGCCCCGGCGCCGGTGCGGACCGAGGTGCTCGAGCTGCTGCGGCGATTCTCCGAGGGCTACGGGCGGCGCGACGTGGCCCGGGCGGGCCCCTTCATGGACGAGCTGTTCTCCCGGGAGCAGGTGCTGGTCCTCGGGACCATGCCCCGGGAGGTCCGCCAGGGCTTCGAGCAGGCGGGCGCGTTGGTGGCGAGTGACTGGCGATCGTGGGGGGACTGCCGTTTCGCGGTGGACGACGCCCGCGTCTCGTCGTGCGGCGACGTGGCCTGGTTCGCGACCGTCGGGCGCGTGCGCTTCGATCTCTCGCGCCACCTCGACGTCCCGCTGCGGTTGACCGGGGTGCTGGTGCGGGAGGCCGGGGGTTGGCGCATCCGGCAGCTGCAGTTCCAGTTCGACCTCGACCTGAGCCTGGCGCTGGCGGTCCTGCTGCTGCTGCTCGCCTGGCTGTGCGTGAACGTGGTGCTGCTGCTCGTCGCCGTCGTCGTGACCGTCCGGCGGTCCGCGGCGGCACGCGCCGGCTGAGGGGGCCGGGCGCTAGGCCTCCTTGCGCCTCGCCACGATGAGGGTGACGTCGTCGGAGGCGCCGCGGTCGCCCTCGAAGCGGCGCACCGCCTCGACGATGCGGCCCAGCAGCGCGGCGCTGTCGAGGTCCGCCCCGGCGCGCACCAGCTCGACCAGCCGCTCCTCGCCCCACTGCTCGTCGCGCTCGTCCATCGCCTCGGTCACCCCGTCGGTGTACAGCACCAGCCGGTCGCCCGGCGCCAGCTCGACCTCGCCCGTCTCGTAGGCGGCGTCCTCGAAGACGCCGAGGATGAGGCCCCCGGTCTCGAGCCGCGTCACCACGCCGTCCGCCCCGACCAGCAGCGGCGGGTTGTGCCCGGCGTTCGCGTAGACCAGCCGCCCGCTCGCGCCGTCGACCACCCCGAGGAAGGCGGTGACGAACTTGCCCGGCTCGACGCTGTGGTGCAGGAACCGGTTCAGGCGCGCCAGCACCGTGGCGATGCCCTCGCGGGCCAGGTCCTGGCTCATGAGCGAGGCGCGGAAGGCCGACATGAGCAGTGCCGCACCCACGCCCTTGCCCGATACGTCGGCGATGACCAGCGCCACGCGGCCGCCCGCGAGCGGCAGGAAGTCGTAGTAGTCGCCGCCCACCTCGCGCGCCGATTCGCTGGTGCCGGCCAGGTCGAGGCCCGGCGCCGGCGGCGGGCCGGGCGGCAGCAGGCGCGCCTGGATGCGGCGGGCCAGTTCCAGTTCGTCCTCGATGTGCCGCCGCTCGATCTCGAGCTGGCGGCCGCGCGCGAGCCCGGCCGCCATGCGGTTGAAGGCGCCGGCGACGTCCCACAGCTCGTCGTCGCCCTCGACCGCGATGCGGTGCTCGAGGTCGCCGGCCTCGAGCCGGCCGGCCCCGTGGCCGAGCGCCTGCACCGCGGCGGTGATGCTGCGCCCCAGTGCGCGCACCATGCCGAAGTCGGCGGCCGCGACCACGACCAGCAGCAGCGCGATCAGCTCGACGAAGAAGAGCGAGAGGAGGTTGAGCGGGTTCTCGCCCACGTTGCGGTAGAGGCCGAGCGCCACGTCGCGCCAGCGCAGGTCCGCCTCGAGGACCTGCTGGTCGCGCTCCCAGTGGTCGCGCCGCCAGGCGATGCCGGTCAGCACGGCGTGGCCGGCGGTGAAGCTGAAGCGCTCGGCCGCCACGACGCGCCTCCCGCCGACGGACAGGTGGATACCGCCGGCCGACGTGTCCGAGGCGACCCGCAGGCCCCGCGCCAGCGAGTCGAGCGCCGCGGGCGGGCTGTCGCCGCCGGTGGCCGGCTCGAGGGCCGCCCCGGCCGAGTCGGGGATGAACTCCGACTGCACCTCCAGCCGCGCGCTCACCAGCCGCTCGATGTCGGCGGCGAGCACCTGCTCGATGGGGGCCAGCGCCACCACGGCGCCGCCGGGGCCGGCGGCGCGCGCGCCGAGCCACCGGTCGCGGCCGAGGGAGACGAGCCCGCTCTGGGGCAGCGAGTCGGGCCAGCGGGCCAGGGT
>CAZSQE010000466.1:0-2260 GCA_964608905.1 uncultured bacterium
AGCTCGTCCGCCGCGGCCGGGCTGCGGGTGGACGAGACGCTGGCGCTCCTGCTCGAGCTGGAGTGGGCGGGCGCGGCCGAGGCGCTCCCGGGGCAGCGGTGGCGGAGGGCGTCGTGAGCGCGGCCGACCCGCTGGTCGCCCTGCTGGCGCGGGGCGCGGTGGCGACGATGGGCGCGATGTCCTGGGCGCGGGCGCGCGCCGCCGGCGAGCGGCTGGGCGAGGCCGCGTGCGCGCTGGGGGCGCGCCGGCGCGTCGCCGAGACCAACCTGGCGCTGGCCTTCCCGGGCTGGAGCGCGGCGGAGCGCGAGCGCGTGCTGCGCGAGCACTACCGCGAGGTGGGCCGCGTCACCGCGGAGTACGCGCACCTCGACCGCCTCGCGCGGGCCCCGGCGGGCGAGGTCTTCGTGGACCTGCACGGGCTCGAGGCGCTCGAGGGGCTGCGCGGCCGGGGCGTGGTGCTGATGAGCGGCCACTACTCGAACTTCGAGCTGCTCGGCGCGCGGGCGGGGCGCATGAACCCGGTGGACTTCCTGGTGCGGCCGCTGTCGAACCCGGGCGCCGAGGCGCTCATCTCCGGCATCCGCGCCCGCGCCGGCGTGGGCTGCCTCAGCACGGCGCTGGGCACGCGCGGCATCTACGACGCGCTGGCCGCGGGCCGCTGGGTCGCCATCCTCGGCGACCAGGACGCGCGGCGGCGCGGCTGCTTCGTGCCGTTCCTCGGCCGTCCGGCGAGCACGGCGGCGGGGCCGGCGCGGGTGGCGCTCAGGACCGGCGCGCCGATCATGATGGGTTTCGCGGTGCGGCGGGCGGACGGGCGTTTCGACCTCGAGGTTCGCGGCCCGCTGGTCCCGCCCGAACCGGACGCGCCCGGCGCGGTGGAGCGGCTGACGGCGCTGCACACGGCGCTGCTGGAGGAGCGCGTGCGCGCGCGTCCGGAGCTGTGGTTCTGGCTGCACCGCCGCTGGAAGACGCAGCCGTCCGAGGCGGTCGCGGGGGAGGGACGATGAGCGAGCCGGCCGGGGGACGCGCGTCGCGCTGGGTGGTGCGCGTGCGCTACGCCGAGACCGACCAGATGGGGTTCGTCTACTACGGGAACTACCTGCGCTGGTTCGAGATCGGCCGGACGGAGATGCTGCGCGAGCTGGGCATGAGCTACCGCGAGGTGGAGGCGGCCGGCATCCGCCTGCCGGTGCTGGAGGCGCACTGCCGCTACCGCCAGCCGGCGCGCTACGACGACCGCGTGGTGGTCGAGACGAGACTGGCCGGGCTGGGGCGCGCCTCCCTGCGCTTCGCCTACCGGGTGCTGCGCGAGCCGGACGACGAGCTGCTGGCCGAGGGCGGCACCGAGCACTGCTTCCTCGACGCGCGCGGCCGCCCGGTGCGGCCGCCGGCGTTCCTCGTCGAGCTGCTGCAGCGGGACCGGGAGCGCTAGCGGCCGCGTCGCTCCCGGCTCAGCTGGTGAAGCCGATGCCCTTGGCCGGGTTCTGCTCCCCCGGCACCTTGATGGGCCCGAACTGCGCCTCGTACTTGCCGAGGTTCTGCTGCAGGGCGCCGAGCAGCATCTTGGCGTGCTGCGGTGTCATGACGATGCGGGCGTAGACGCGCGCCTTGGGCAGCCCGGGCAGCGCGCGGGCGAAGTCGAGGATGACCTCCGAGGGGGAGTGGGCGATGAAGGCGATGTTGGAGTAGATGCCCTCGGCCTCCTTCTCGCCGACCTCCACCTGGAACTGCTGGGGCACCTGGCCTTGGTTATTTTCCACGACGGGCTCCTGTTCCCACCCAAAGGGCAATGGGGTCGGGTCTGGGGCAGGGGCAGGGCCCTGCCGCTCCGCTTCCCGCACCATATGAGCCGGGCGCCCTAGCGTCAAGCGGAAAGCGGACTTAGCGGCGTCCTCCCCGACACCCGCCGCCGCCGGGACGCGGGCCGGTGGAGCCGGGACGGTGGCATGCGCCTTGCGCCCTGCCAAGTTGGGTCACCCTTCCCCCTTTCGCAGGAGGTCCACCTGAGCTCGGAAACCCCCACGGGCGGGCCGGCGCGCGGCCTGCCGCTCCCGGTCGAGGCTGGCGCCGGACTGGAGATCGCGCGGGCCTTCGCTCGAGTCCGCGACCTGGAGGCGCTGGAACGGAGCGTCGTGGCGGCGGCGGTGCACCCGCAGGGCGGCGGGCTGGGGCACGCGTGGCTGCTGGAGTGGGAGGCGGGCTCGGGCACGCTCGAGGGCTGCCACCGGGCCGGATCTCCCGCGGCCGGCGAGCCGCTGAC
>CAZSQE010000467.1:0-2246 GCA_964608905.1 uncultured bacterium
GACGGGAAGCCGGCCGCGTCGGCCTCGCCCCGCTCGACGCGGCGGCCGCGGAGCTGGGCCTGGGCTTCGAGCCCGGCTTCCCCGGCGAGCCGGCGGACGCCGACGCGGCCGGCTTCCCGTCCTTCTACGTCGCGCACCTGCCGGAGGGGCTCGATCTCGAGACGGCGCTGGCACGCCTGCGCGGCCTGCCGGGGGTGGGCAGCGCCGAGCCCATCGCGGTGCTGCCGGTGTGCGCGACGCCGAACGACTCGCTCTGGAGCGCGTCGTGGTGGTACGAGCAGGCCTCGGGGCACCACGTGCACGCGGCCGAGGCCTGGGACGTGACCAGGGGCGACACCGCGGTCGTGGTGGCCATCCTCGACACCGGCGTCATCCCGTACCACCCGGACCTGGGCGGCACGGTCGCGGGGCTGCCGGGGCAGATCTGGACCAACCGGGCGGAGCGGGACGGGATCGCGGGCGTGGACGACGACGGCAACGGCTACGTGGACGACACGTGGGGCTGGGACTTCGTGGCGCTCGCGGCGGCGCCCTCCGGCTCGCTCCCGGCCGAGGACTACCTCGTGGAGGACCCGGACCCCAACGACTACGCCGGGCACGGCACGATGGTCGCGGGGCTGGTCGGCGCGCTGACCGACAACACCGTCGGCGTGGCGGGCATGGCCTGGCAGGTGCGCCTGATGCCGCTGCGCATCGGCTGGGCCGAGAGCTCCTCGCCGCTCGGCTACGTGGACATGACGTTCGTGGCGCGGGCCATCCGCTACGCGACGCGCATGGGCGCGGACGTCGTCAACTGCTCCTTCCAGAGCCTCATGCAGAGCGACCTGGCGGCGGCGCTCGACGACGCCGTCCGCTCGGGCGTGGTCGTGGTCTCCGCGTCGGGCAACAACTACGGCCCGGCCGAGATCGCCGAGCGCGACGACGTCGTCGCCGTGGGCGCGACCGACGCCGCCGACGTGGTCCCCTTCTTCTCCACGCGCGGCGACTGGGTGGACCTCTCGGCGCCGGGCGCGGCCATCACCTCCACGTTCCGCCAGCGGCTCACGCTGCCGGACGACAGCCTCGGCTTCCGCCAGCCGGGCTACGGCACGCTGAGCGGCACGTCGTTCTCGGCCCCGCTCGTCTCGGGCGCGGTCGCGCTGCTCGAGGCGCGGCGGCGCGAGCTGGGGCTGCGGCCGCTGGCGCCGGCGGGCACGCTGCTGCGCCTGCGCGAGACGGCCGACGACATCGCGCCGCTCAACAGCGGCTCGGGCTACGGCACGGGGCGGCTGAACGCCCACCGCGCGCTGACGGACCGCGTGATGTCCACGGCGTGGGCGGGCGGCGCGGCCACGGTGGGGCCGTGCGTGCCCATCCCGCTCGCCGGGCCGGCGCGCAAGCTGGCGTGGGTGAGCGGGGACTCCCGGCTGCTCATCCACGACTGGCTGAGCGGCGACACGCTGGCGCTGGTGCCGTTGCCCGGCATCCCGGCGGGACAGCTGGCCGCGGCCGACCTGGGTGGCGGGCACGGGGTGGGGCTCTTCGTCGGCACGCGCAACGGCTGGATCGCCGGCTTCGACACGCTCGGCGCGGCGCTGCCCGGCTTCCCCAAGCGGCCCGCGGCGGTCGCGCTGGCGGGCGGCCCGGCGCTGGGGGACCTCGACGGCGACGGCGTGCTCGAGGTGGTGTGCGGCTCGGGCAACGGCGTCGTGCGCGCCTGGCACGCCGACGGGACGGTGGTGGCGGGCTTCGGCGCCGAGACGGACGGCTGGCCGATCGCCTCGCCGGTGGCGCTCTCGGACCTCGACGGCCAGCCCGGCGTCGAGATCGTGGCGGCCACGGTGGAGGGCGGCGTGTACGCCTTCCGCGGCGACGGCACGCCGCTCTGGGAGACGCCGGTCGTGGTGGACCCGTGGCCGGCCGCGCCGGTGGTGGCGAACCGCGGCGGCGAGCCGGTGGTGCTCGTGGCCTCGGGCAGCACGCTGCGCACGCTCGCCGCCGATGGCACGGTGCGCTCGAGCTGGACGCTGCCCGGGACGGCCGCGGGCGACCCGGCGCTGGCGGACCTCGACGGCGACGGCTCGGACGAGGTGGTCCTGCCGGTGGGCCTGCCGAGCGCGCTCGTGGCGCTGGACTCCTCCGGCGTGGCGCCGGCGGGGCTGGGCTGGCCGGTGTCGCTGGCGACGGGGCCGCAGGGACCGCCGGTGGCGGGGCACCTGCGCGGCGACGGCCGGCCGGGCGTGCTGGTGATGACGCAGGCCGGGCTC
>CAZSQE010000468.1:0-2244 GCA_964608905.1 uncultured bacterium
GTCGGTGGGACCGGCCGCCGGGCCCGGCCGGGCTCACCCGGCGGAGGCGGCGCCCGTCAGCTCGGCGCCGGACGCCTCGCCGCTCGCCGGGCGGCCGTCGAATCGCACCGAGACCAGCTTGGACACGCCCAGCTCCTGCATCGTCACCCCGTAGAGGCAGCGCGCCGCCTCCATCGTCCGCTTGTTGTGGGTGATGACGACGAACTGGGTCCGCTCGCTGAAGCGCCCGAGCATGCGGATGAAGCGGTCCACGTTGGCGTCGTCGAGCGGGGCGTCCACCTCGTCCAGCAGGCAGAAGGGCGAGGGCTTCTCCAGGTAGATGGCGAAGAGCAGGGCGATGGCGGTGAGCGCCCGCTCGCCGCCCGACATCAGGCTGATGCTCTGCAGGTGCTTGCCGCGCGGCTTGGCGACGATCTCGATCTCGCAGTCGAGCGGGTCCTCGCCGACCATGCGCAGCTCGGAGTCGCCGCCCTCGAACAGGGTGGCGAACACGTCGCGGAAGTGGACCTGCACGCGGGCGAAGGCCTCGCGGAACATCTGGCTGGCGGTGACGTTGATCTTCTCGATGGCCTCGAGCAGTTGGGCGCGGGCGCTGGTGAGGTCGGTGCGCTGGCGGGTCAGGAACTGCCAGCGCTCCTTCTTCTTCGCGTACTCGTCCACCGCCAGCAGGTTCACCGGGCCGAGCGCGCGGAAGCGCGCGCGCATCTCCTCGAGCCGCGTCCGCGCCGCCTCGGCGTCGAAGTCCGCCGGCGGCTCCGCCGGCTCCCACTTCGCCGCGTCGAGGTCGTACTCGGTGTGGAGCCGCTCGAAGGTGCGGTCCAGCTCGGCGCGGGTCTGCACCCGGTCGAGCTCGATCTGGTGCATCAACTCGCTCAGCTCGGTGTGCCGGAAGCGCAGCTGGCGCGCGTCCTCCTCGCCGGCCTGCACCTCCTGCTTGCGCCCGAGGAAGCGCTTCTGCAGCCCGACGACGCGCTCGCGCTGGGTGGACTCGGACTCGAGCAGGCCGGTGAGCCCGGCCGAGAGGCCGGACACCTCGGCCTCGATCCCGGTCACCTTCGCCCGCGCCTCGCGCTCCTCGCGCTCGCGGGCCTCGATGCCGGCCTCGATCTCGCGCCGCGTCTGCTCGGCCCGCGCCCAGCGGCTCTCCCACTCGCCGCCCTCGCGCGCCAGCCGCAGCAGTTCCTCGCCCGCGGCCCGCGCCGCCGCCGCCGCGTCCTCGCGCCGCTGCTCGAGCCCGTGCAGCGCCCCGTCGAGGTCGGCCAGCAGCGTGCGGGCGCTCTCGACCTGGCGCTGGTATTCGGCCAGGTCGGTCTCGGCCTCGGCCAGGGCCCGCGCCAGCGTCTCCAGCTCGGCCTCCTGGGTGACGATCTCGCGGCGCCGCTCGTCCGCCTCGGCCTCGGCCCAGCGGCGCTCGCGCTCGCCGGCCTCCAGCTCGCGCGCCAGCGCCTCGAGCGCCGCCCGGGCCGCCTCGAGCCCGTCGGCCGCCGTCTCGCGCCGCGCCAGCCCGGCCACCCGCTCCGTCTCCAGCGCGTCGCGCCCGCGCTCGAGGGCCTCGAGCGCCCGCCGGCGCTCCGCCAGCTCGCCGGTCAGCTCGCGGATCTCGTTCTCGCGGTGCAGCAGCCCGGCCAGGTTGCGCGCCGAGCCCGCCCGCACCCGGCCGCGCTCCCACACCTCGCCGTCGAGGCTGACGAAGCGCAGGCCGGCCTCGGACTGCACCGCCAGCCGCGCCGCGGTGGCCCGGTCCTCGACCACCACGACCGCGCCGAGCAGGCGCTCGACCAGGGCGCGATAGCGGTCCTCGCAGCGCACCAGGTCGCTGGCCCGCCCCAGCACGCCCGGGCCGGCCGGCACGCCGTGCGGGGCCCCGGCCGCGATCCCGGCCAGGTCCACCAGCGTGGCCCGCCCGCTCGGCAGGCCGCGCAGCTGCTCCAGCGCCGTCCCCAGCGCCGCGTGGTCGGCGACCAGCACGAAGGCGGCCGCCTCGCCCAGCGAGGCCTCGAGCGCGTCGAGGTAGCGCGACGGCACCTCGAGCACGTCCGAGATCATCCCCAGCGTGCCCGGCGCGCGGCGCTCGCCGGCCAGCAGCGCCTTCACGCCCTCCGAGACGCCGTCGAAGTTGCGCTTGAGCTCGAGCAGGGTCTCGAGCCGCGACTCGGCCGCCGCCGACTGCTGGCGCAACCCGGACAGCTCGGCCGCATTCGCCTCCAGGGCCGACGCCAGCGCCGCCAGTTCGGCGTCCACCGC
>CAZSQE010000469.1:0-2244 GCA_964608905.1 uncultured bacterium
GGCAGATGTCGCCGAGGAAGCGCGGCCGCACGAGCAGCACGCGGCGCACGCCGGCGGGATCGAGGGCGGGCTCGTCGGGTTCGCGGGACACGGCGTGGGCACTGTAGCCCATGGCGCGGCCGCCGCGCACGCGCGGCTCCCGTCACGGACCGGTCGAGCCCCGGCCCGCCGGGCGGCGGCGGGGACGGCGCGCCCCGGCGCGGTGCGGTCTTGGAGCCCCTTCGGAGCGCGTGCTACCATTTCGGTCCCTGCCATCGTCATCCCACCCGAGAAGGAGTGCCGACGTGAAGCGTCTCATGACGGTCCTGCTGTGCGCGGGCCTCGCCGCGGTCGTGACCCTGCCGGCGCGCGCCGACGTGAAGTCGGCGGTGCAGACCGCCGGCCAGGCGGACGTGACGGCCGCCCCCGCGGATTCGCTCGAGCTGCTGGCGCAGGCGGTGGCGAAGGACTCGACCCGCTTCGACGACCTCGCCCTGCTGGGCATCCTCTATCTCGAGCGCGACCAGGCGGAGCAGGCGGTCGCGGTGCTGACCAAGGCCCACTCGCTGAAGCCGCTGGACCGCAAGGTGGCCGTCAACCTCGGCGCGGCGCTGGACGCGCACAACCGCCCGGCGTCGGCGCAGCTCTACTACCGCGAGGTGCTCGCGGCCTTCCCCGGCGACTCGGTGGCGTCGTGCCGCCTGGCCACCTCGCTCTACGTGCAGAGCAGGTACGCCGAAGCCGTGCGGCTGCTCGACGAGGTCATCGAGCGCACGCCCCGCGCTCACTGCGCCTACTTCGCGCTGGGCATCGCGTTCGCCGACGCGGGGATCTACCGGGACGCCATCCGCATGTGGCGCAAGGTGGTGGAGCTGTCGCCCGACTCGGCGGAGGGCATCAGCGCCCGGGAGAGCATCGAGGTGCTGGAGAAGGTCGTCGGCCGCTGAGGCGTCGCGCGGCCACGCGACGGGCGGACGCGCGTGCGGTGGGCGCGGTCCGGGCGCGGCGCTCCGCCGGGCCTCCGGCTCCGGCCGGCCCGGTGAGGCGCCCGTGACCTGCCCGCCGCCGGGCCCCGGCCGACCCGGAGCGCCCCACGGGGCTCCGGCCGCCCCGCCTTGCATGCCCGGCACCCCGGGGGCAACCTGAGCCCATGATCTACCTCGACCACAACGCCTCCACGCCCGTCCGCCCCGAGGTGGCGGAGGCCGTACGCGACGCCCTGGTCGGGCTCCCCGCCAACCCCTCGAGCGGCCACCGCGACGGCCAGCGCGCCCGCGCCGCCGTCGACCGGGCGCGGGAGCAGGTCGCCGCCCTGGTCCACGCCGAGCCGGGCGAGGTCGTCTTCACCAGCGGCGGGACCGAGGGCGACCACCTCGCCCTCGTCGGCGCCGCATGGGCCGAGGAGGCGCGCGGCCGCGCCGTGGCCGTCTCGGCCATCGAGCACCACGCCGTGCACGGGGCCGCCGCGGTGCTGGCGCGCTGCGGCTTCGCCGTCGCGCACCTGCCGGTGGACGCCGACGGGCGCGTGCCGCCCGGGTCGGTCGAGGCGCTCCCGCCCGGCACCACGGTGCTGGCGGTGATGCTGGCCAACAACGAGACCGGCGTGCTCCAGCCGGTGGCGGAGGTGGCGCGGCGCGCCCGCGCCCGCGGCGTGCGCGTGCTGTGCGACGCCGTGCAGGCGGCGGGCAAGGTGCCGGTGGACGCCGCCGGGCTGGGCGCCGACTACCTCGTCGTCTCGGGACACAAGTTCGGCGGGCCCAAGGGCGCCGGCGCGCTGATCGTGCGGCGTGGCGCGCCGCTCGAGCCGCTCTTCCGCGGCACCGGCCACGAGGGCGGCCGGCGCGGCGGCACCGAGAACGTGGCCGGCATCGTCGGCCTGGGGCTGGCGGCCGAGCTGGCGGCGCGCGACCTCGAGGCGGCTTCGGCGCGGCTGCTCGCGCTGCGGCAGCGGCTCGAGGACGGCCTGCGCGCGGCGCTGCCCGACGTGGTCGTGCACGGCGCCGACGCCCCGCGCCTGCCCAACACGGTCAACGCCTCGTTCCCGGGCGCGCGCAGCGACCGGCTGCTGCTGGCGCTCGACGGGCGCGGCATCGCGGTCTCGGCCGGGGCGGCCTGCGCCAGCGGCCGGGTCGAGCCCTCGCCGGTGCTGGCGGCGATGGGCGTGCCGCGCGAGCTGGCGGTGTGCGCCCTGCGCCTCTCGCTCGGCTGGCCGAGCGCGGCCGCCGACGTGGACGCCGCGGTGGCCGCCGTCGCCGGGGCCGTGCG
>CAZSQE010000470.1:0-2234 GCA_964608905.1 uncultured bacterium
GGCCCGGGGGACCCGCCAGGCGGCCGTCCACGCCACCCGGACCTTCCCCCCCCCATCCTGGGCAACGCCTTCGTCGTCGCCCGGGGGGGCCGGGGCGGCCCGGTTCCACGTCTCGCGGGGCTGGCGCTGGCGCTGCCGGCGTGGCCCCGTTCCTCTTCGTTCGGTGGGTGGCGCCGTTCCTCTCCGGGTTCCCCGGGAAGACCAGCGCCTTCCACGTCCTCACCCCCCTGTGGCGGAGGCGGAAGCCGCGCTGAGGGGGCGGCTCAGCGCCCGGTGACGCGCCGCAGGGCCGCGCGCGCCAGCGACTCGACCGTAGCCAGCTCCCGCACGCGGAACAGGCGCATGAGGGCCCACGACAGCGCCAGCATGAGCGCGCTGAGCGCCGCGACCACCGCCGCCTCGACGGCGATGCCGCGGTGCCAGGCCGGCCCCAGCAGGGCGAGCACGCCGGCGCAGACCGAGCCGGCCAGCACCGCGGCCGCCGCCGCGCGCAGCGCGCTGTCGAGCACGCGCCGCCCGCCGAAGCGCCCCACCCGGCGGCGGATGCCGAACAGCAGCAGCAGCAGGTTCACCACCGCCGCGATCGAGGTCGAGAGCGCCAGGGCGCGGTGGCCGAGCCCGAGGAAGGCGAGCGGGCCGACGAACAGCAGGTTGAGCGTCACGTTCACCAGCACCGCGACGACGCTCGCCCGCACCGCCAGCCAGGGCGCGTCGAGCGCGTAGAAGGCGCCGACCATGACGTTCACGCCGGCGGCCGCCGGCACGCCGAGCGCGTACATGGTCAGCGCCCCGGCGGTCTGCACCGTGTCGCCGGGCCCGAAGCGGCCGTGCTCGAACAGCAGGGCCACGATCGGCTGCGACAGGGCGATCAGCCAGACCATGGCCGGCAGCGTCGCCACGATCATCAGCCGCAGCGTGGACTCGAGCGTCTCCTTGAAGCGCTCGACGTCCGCCGCCGCCATGGCGTGCGCCTGCTTGGTCATGGCCACCATGCCGAACGACACCCCGAGCACGCCGACCGGGAGCTGCTGCAGGCGCAGCGCGTAGTAGAGCCACGAGACGCTGCCCTGCGCCAGGTGGCTGGCGATGAGCGTGTTCACCACGGTGTTGATCTGCCAGCCGGCGCTGCTCACCGTCGCCGGGATCATGAGCAGCGCCACGCGGCGCACGCCCTCGTGCCGGCGCGGCCAGCCCCAGCGCAGCCGGAAGCCCATCCGGTGCAGCGGCGGGAGTTGGTAGGCGAACTGCAGGATGCCGCCCACCAGCACGCCGATGGCCATGGCGAGGATGGCCGGCTGGCCGAAGGCGCGCACCACCGGGATGAGCGCCAGGCCCACCGCCACCATGGCGACGTTGAGCACCGCCGAGGCCAACTGGGACACCCCGTAGCGCTCGCGGGCGTTCAGCATGCCCATCGCCACCGCCGCCAGCACCACCGCCGGCAGGAACGGCAGCATCACGCGGGTGAGCAGGTTGGTGAGCCCCAGCTTGTCGTAGCCGCCGAGGGTCTCGGGCACCTTCTCGAAGCCGCCGGCCATCAGCCGCACGATCTCCGGCGCGAAGACCCAGCCGACGGCGCAGACCGCGGCCAGCGCCAGCAGCAGGACCATCATGAGCTGCCGGCCCAGCTCCCAGGCCGCCTCGGCGCCGCGGTTGCGGTCGTAGTCGGTGAAGGTGCGCACCAGCGAGCGCGACATCGAGCCCTCGGCCAGCAGGTCGCGCAGCAGGTTGGGGATGCGGAAGGCGACGTTGAACGCGTCGGTGGCGAAGCCGGCGCCGAAGAAGACCGCCATCACCTGGTCGCGCACCAGCCCGGTCACGCGCGACAGCAGGATGGCGGCGCCCGAGGTCCCGGCGCCGCGCGCCACGCTGCGCTCGGTGCCGCCGTCGCGGGCGGCGGGCTTGGTCACGCCACGGCCCCCGTGCTAGCGTGCGGCGCCATGCTCGCCGCCGTGTCCTCCCCCCTCGCCGGGGCCGACCTCTCGCCGCTGCAGGCGGCCCTGCTGGGCGCCCTGCAGGGCCTCACCGAGTTCCTGCCCATCTCGAGCAGCGCGCACCTGTACGTCGTGCCGGAGATGCTGGGCTGGCGATACCAGGGGCTGGCCTTCGACGTGGCGCTCCACTGGGGCACGCTGCTGGCGCTGGTCGTGGCCTTCTGGCGCGACTGGCTCGACCTCGCCCGGGGCGCGCTGCGGCCGGGCGGCGCGGGCGCGGAGGCCCGCGGCATCCTGCTG
>CAZSQE010000471.1:0-2234 GCA_964608905.1 uncultured bacterium
GCCGTTACGTCCCCGCCGGCACCATGGTGGCGAGGACGACGAGTGCGAACGCGAGGCGGCGCGGCAGTCGCGGGCTGCCGGCGCGGACGTAACGGCCGTGACGGAGACGCATGTTGGCTCAGTCCCTTGACAGTGTCGGAGGGCGACCCTAACGTGCCATGCTTCGAACGGGTTATCGGCCCCGGGGAGGGCCCGCTTGAGGGCCATGTGCGGGCCGCCGGAGGCCGGCGGGCCCGCGCGCGCGGCGCGGGAAGGCCCGGACGGGCCCGGGGGAACGGAGGGTACGGATGAGCGGGACTCCCGCGGGCGCGGCGCCCTGGGTCCGCATCGCGGACGCCGGTCGCCACGTCGGCCAGGTGGTGGAGGTCCGGGGCTGGCTGGAGCACCACCGCTCCAGCGGCAAGGTCCGGTTCCTCGAGGTGCGCGACGGCTCCGGGACGCTGCAGTGCGTGGCCGCCCGCAGCGACCTGCCGCCGGAGCAATGGGAGGCCCTCTCCGGGCTGACCCTGGAGTCCGCGGTCGTCCTGCGCGGCGCCCCGCGGGCGGACGCACGGGCCCGCGGGGGCGTCGAGCTGGGCGTGCAGGGCGTCGAGGTGGTGTCCCTGGCCGAGCCCTACCCGATCACCCCCAAGGAGCACGGCACCGAGTTCCTGATGGACCACCGGCACCTGTGGCTGCGCTCCTCGCGGCAGCACGCGGTGCTGCGGATCCGGGCCGAGCTGATCGCCGCCCTGCGCGACTTCATGGACGGCGAGGGGTTCGTGCTGGTGGACTCGCCCATCTTCACGCCCAACGCCTGCGAGGGCACCAGCACCCTGTTCGAGACGCGCTACTTCGACGAGTCGGCCTACCTGTCGCAGAGCGGCCAGCTGTACCAGGAGGCGGCGGCGATGGCCTTCGGCCGCAGCTACTGCTTCGGCCCGACGTTCCGCGCCGAGAGGAGCAAGACGCGGCGGCACCTCATCGAGTTCTGGATGATGGAGCCCGAGTGGGCGTTCGCCACGCTCGAAGACGTCATCGCGCTCGAGGAGCGGATGCTGGTGGCGGTGGTGGCCCGCATCCTCGACCGGCGGGCCGAGGAGCTGAAGGTGGCCGGGCGCGACACCGCGCCGCTCGAGCGCATCCGCGCCCCGTTCGCCCGCCTGCACTACAACGACGCGGTCGAGCGGCTCCACGCCGCGGGCCACGCCTTCGAGTGGGGCTCCGACTTCGGCGCACCGGACGAGACGCTGCTGGCGGGGCAGTTCGACACCCCGGTGTTCGTCACCAACTACCCGGCGGCGGTGAAGGCGTTCTACATGGAGCCCGACCCGGCGGACGCGCGGCTCTGCCTGTCGTGCGACTGCCTGGCGCCCGAGGGCTACGGCGAGATCATCGGCGGCGGCCAGCGCATGGCCTCGCTCGAGCTGCTGACGCGGCGCATCGACGAGCAGGGGCTGCCGCAGGCGGCCTTCGAGTGGTACAAGGACCTGCGGCGCTACGGCTCGGTGCCGCACGCCGGCTTCGGCATCGGCGTGGAACGCACCCTGGCGTGGATCGCGGGGCTCGAGCACGTGCGCGAGACCATCCCGTTCCCGCGCATGCTGTACCGCCTGAAGCCCTGACCCGGCCCTAGCGTCGCCGCAGCACGACCAGGGCGTTGTCGCCCGAGGCCTCCTCGTCCAGCACGGCCATGCGCTCGTACGCGGCGAGGAGTGCAGCGCGCTCCGCCGCGGAGCGGAACGGCGCTCCGACCCCGGCGAAGGCGCCGGCGCCACCCAGCACGCCGCGGCGGACGACGATCCACTCGGGGCGCGCCGCCGCGGCCACGTCCGTGTACCAGCCCGCGCCCTGCCGCCGCCGCACCGCCACCGCGGGGGAGACGAGCCCCACCTCGTCCACGATGCGCACCGGCGCCAGCCAGCCGGCGATGCCGATGGGCTCGAGCAGCACGGTGTCGCCGGGGCGCGCGTGCTCCCGCAGCCAATTCCCCACCGCGGCGAAGCCGAAATACTCGTTCTGGGCACGGCCGACGTAGAAGGGGGCGGCCTCCAGCCAGGTGCTGGCGACGAGCAGCAGGGCGGCGCCGGGGAGCAGCCAGCCGCGGACGATCCGGGGCAGTCCGACGGCGGCCAGGAGCGCGGCCGCGAACAGGGGCGCGGCGAGGTACCAGTAGAAGTAGGCGACGCCGAGGAGCGAGTAGCCGGCCCAGACGGCGAGCGCCGCCGCGGCGGCGCTCGCCGTCTGGGCCGGCT
>CAZSQE010000472.1:0-2233 GCA_964608905.1 uncultured bacterium
CTTCTATCGCCTGCTGGTGGCGGTCAAGGGCACGCGCTCGGCGCAGATGTACGTCGGGCTGCTGCTCATCGTGCTGGTGGGCCTGTTCGCGCGCGCCTTCGACCTCATCGCCGTCAAGTGGATCCTCGACAGCGTCAAGACGATCTGGCTGATCGCCTTCGTCATCGTCTTCCAGCCCGAGCTGCGGCACGTGCTCGCCCAGTTCGGCCGCACCCGCTACTTCCGCTCGTTCCTGCGCGGCGACTCCTACGGCGTGGTGGGCGAGGTGGTGCGGGCCGCCGAGACGCTGGGCCAGCGACGGCAGGGCGCGCTGCTGGTGATCGAGCGCAACACCGGGCTGCGCAACTTCGTCGAGACCGGCACGCGGCTCGACGCCAAGGTCACCGCCGAGCTGCTGGTGACGCTGTTCTCGCCCGGGTCGCCGCTGCACGACGGCGCCGTCATCCTGCGCGAGGACGCGGTGGTGGCGGCCGCCTGCATCCTGCCGCTCTCGGCCAACCCGCGGGTCGCGGCCGAGCTCGGCACGCGGCACCGCGCCGCCCTCGGCCTGTCGGAGGAGTCCGACGCCGCCGTGGTCGTGGTCAGCGAGCAGACCGGCGCCATCTCGGTCGCCTTCCGCGGGACGCTCAAGCAGCGCCTCGACGCCGGCGCGCTGCGCAGCGAGTTGTCGCGCATCTTCCGGCTGCGCCCCGAGGAGGAGGCCCCGGCGGCGGCCGCGGCCGGGCCGGCCACGCCCGGCCCGGCCGCGTAGCGCTACCGGGCTCCCGGCGCCGCCGCGCCCGCGGGCGCGGCGTCCCGCGCGCAGCGGAACCCGACGTTCATGTCCACCCAGTTCGCCGGCAGCGCGATGCGGTAGGCCACCTCCATGCAGCCCGGCCCGGTGTACCATCCGCCGCCGCGGATGACGGCGAGGCGGCCCTTCTCGGGTCCCCGGGGGTCGTCCGGCGGGCTGGTGCGATAGGCGTCCTCGGCGTATCGGTCGGCCACCCACTCCTGCACGTTGCCCGCCATGTCGTACAGCCCGTACGGGTTGGGCGCGTACGAGCCGACCGGCACCGGGCCGCCCCGGCCGGACTTCGTGAAGTTCGCCTGCGCGGGGTCCAGTTCGTCGCCGGTCACGTAGGCCCGGCCCGCCACGCCGCCCCGCGCGGCGCGCTCCCACTCCGCCTCGGTGGGCAGGCGCTTGCCGCGCCAGGCCGCGTAGTCGCGCGCGTCGCGCCACGAGACCATGGTCACGGGATGGTCCGGATAGCGCGCACCGCTGCGCAGGGAGTCCGAGCCCCAGAAGACGGGAAGGTGCCGGCCGGTCGAGCGGCAGAAGTCCTCGTACTCCGCGTTCGTCACCTCGTAGCGGTCGAGGTGGTAGGCGCGCAGCCGCACGGTGTGCGCCGGGCTGTTGTCCCCCGCTCCCTCCACGCCCATCACGAACTCCCCGGCGGGGACGAGGACCATGGTCGTGTCGCGCGGGACGGCCGCGGCGGCGGGGCCGGCCCAGGCCAGCATCGACAGGCAACCCAGCAGCAGGACGGTCACGTGGTACGAACGGTTCATCGGCATGCCCTCCTCTCCCGCGCCGGAGCCTACCACCGGCGGCCGGCAGCAGCGTCCACGCCCTGCCAGGACCCGCCCGGCGCGACCCTGCCGACGCGGGAGCGCCCGCCGCAGCCGCCGCCGCCTTGACTTCGACCCGCACGGACCCTAACGTCTTCGGCCCGCCTCCCCACCGGGGGGGCCCCGTCTTCCGGCGGCGTAGCTCAGCTGGTAGAGCAGGAGAATCATAATCTCTGTGTCCGGGGTTCGAGTCCCTGCGCCGCCACCACACCCGCGCGCCGCGTGCCTGCGCCACAGCCGGCGCGGACCCTGCGCCACCCTCACCCCCGCGCGTCGCGCGGGTACCCGCCGACCCGTCGCGCGCCTGCGCCGGGTCGAGCCCGTCCTGCGCCGCGCCCTGCGCGGCCCCTGCGCCCTCCCCGCACCCGCGCTCCGCGCGACCGTCCGGCGCGACGCGCGGGCGGCCGGCGCGCCCGGCGACCCGCCCGTCCTGCTCGTCGCGGTGAGCGGCGGCGCCGACTCCACCGCCCTGCTGCTCGGCCTGCACCGGCTCGCCCCCGGGCTCGGCATGACGCTGCGCGCCGCCCACCTGCACCACGGCCTGCGCGGCGCCGAGGCCGACGCCGACCTGCGCTTCGTGCGTGGCCTGTGCGCGCGCCTCGGCGCCGCGCAGGCCGTGGTG
>CAZSQE010000473.1:0-2232 GCA_964608905.1 uncultured bacterium
AAGCTCACCTTCCTCGCCGCGGTGACCGACGACCTGGTGAAGGAGAAGCGGCTGAGCGCCGCCGAGCTGGTGAACCAGGTGGCGCAGGTGACCGGCGGCAGGGGCGGCGGCAAGCCGCACCTGGCGCTGGCCGGCGGCAAGGACGCGACGAAGCTGGCGGCGGCGCTCGACGAGGCGCGGCGGCTGCTGGCCGCGGCGCTGGCGGACTGATCCGGGATCGGGAGGGGGAGGAGCGGCGATGAAGGCACTGGTCCTGGCGGGCGGCCGCGGCACGCGGCTGCGGCCCATCACCCACACCGCCGCCAAGCAGCTCGTGCCGGTGGCGAACAAGCCGGTGCTGTTCTACGGGCTCGAGTCGCTGCGCGACGCCGGCATCCGCCGGGTCGGCATCGTGGTGAGCGATCCACGCGAGATGCTGCAGCCCGACGCCCGCACCGGCGAGCGCACCACGGTGATGGTGAACAGCCAGGCCGAGATCCGCGGCGCCGTCGGCGACGGCTCGCGCTTCGGCCTCGAGGTCACCTACATCGAGCAGGAGGCGCCGCTCGGGCTGGCGCACGCGGTCAAGATCAGCGAGGACTACCTCGGCGACGAGCCGTTCGTCATGTACCTCGGCGACAACCTGATCAAGGACGGCATCGCCCCGTTCGTGCGCGAGTTCGAGGCGGAGAAGCCCGACGCGCAGATCCTGCTGGCGCACGTGAAGACGCCGCAGGACTTCGGCGTGGCCGAGCTGGAGGGCGACCGCGTCGTGCGGCTCGAGGAGAAGCCGAAACAGCCGCGCTCCGACCTGGCGCTGGTCGGCGTCTACCTGTTCGGCCCCTGCGTCTTCGACGCGGTGCGCGCCATCCGGCCGAGCCGGCGCGGCGAGCTGGAGATCACCGACGCCATCCAGCACCTCATCGACTCCGGCCGGCGGGTGCGCTCGCACGTCATCACCGGCTGGTGGAAGGACACCGGCAAGGTCGAGGACATGCTCGAGGGCAACCGCATGATGCTCATGGGCCTGGCCTCCGACGTGCGGGGCACGGTGGACGCGGCGAGCGAGATCGAGGGCGGCGTCGCCATCGGCCCGGGCACCACGGTCGAGCGCTCGCGCCTGCGCGGGCCGCTGGTCATCGGCGCGAACGCCCGCATCCGCGACGCCTACGTCGGGCCGTTCACCGCGCTGGCCGACGGGGTGGTGCTCGAGCGCAGCGAGATCGAGCACTCGATCGTGCTCGAGCGCAGCCACATCGCCGACATCCCCGGGCGCATCGAATCGAGCCTCATCGGCAAGGACGTGGTGGTGTGCGGCAAGGACTCGCGCCCGCGGGCGCACCGGCTCATGCTCGGCGACTCGAGCCGGCTGGAGCTGTCGTGAGGGTGCTGGTCACCGGCGCGGCCGGGATGCTCGGCCGGGCGGTGATGCCGGCGCTGGCCGCGGCCGGCCACGCGGCGCGGGGGCTCGACCTGCCGGAGCTGGACGTGACCGACTTCGCCGTGGTGCGCCGGCAGGTCGAGGCCTTCCGGCCCGACTGGGTCCTGCACCTGGCCGCGCTCACCCGGGTGGACGATTGCGAGGGCCGCGCCGACGAGGCGTTCCGCGTCAACGGCCTCGGCGCGCGCAACGCGGCGCTGGCGGCGGAGGGCTGCGGCGCGGCGCTGCTCGCGCTCTCGACCGACTACGTCTTCGACGGCACGGCCACGGCGCCCTACGCCGAGGACGCCGCCGCCGCGCCGGCCTCGGTCTACGGCGCCTCGAAGTGGGCGGGCGAGCAGGCGGTGCGCGCGGTGACGCCGCGGCACGCCATCGTGCGCACGGCGTGGCTGTTCGGCCCCGGCGGGCCCAACTTCGTGGACACCATCCTGGCGAAGGCGCGGGCCGGCGAGGGCCTGCGCGTGGTGGACGACCAGCGCGGCTCGCCGACGTACACGCGCGACCTGGCGGAGGGGCTGCTGCGCCTGGTGGAGGCGGGGCGGTTCGGGACGTTCCACTGCACGAACACGGGGGACTGCACCTGGTACGAGCTGGCGGCGCACGCGCTGGCCTGCGCCGGGCTCGACGTGCCGCTCGCGCGCACCGACACGGCCTCGTTCCCGCGCCCGGCGCGGCGGCCGGCCTACTCGGTGCTGTCGAACGGGCGCTTCGAGCAGGCGGCCGGCTGGCGCATGCCGCCGTGGCGGGACGCCGTGCGGCGCCATCTCGAGGCCACGACCGGAGCGAGCGGGAGGGAGCGGTGAAGCGGAGCG
>CAZSQE010000474.1:0-2232 GCA_964608905.1 uncultured bacterium
CCGCGGTGAGGTTCCCCCCCACCAGCGCCGCGCCCGCGGCGGCCAGCGCCCCGGCCAGCCCCCACTGAAACTCCAGCAGGTCCTCGACCGCGCTCTCCGCCCGCGCGCCGATGGAGAGCAGCGCCCAGCGGGGCACGGCGGCCATCGCCGCCAGGTCGCTCAGGTTGGCGCGGGCCAGCCGCGCGCCGGCCCGCCGCGGCGGGCACCACTGCGGCAGGAAGTGCGCCCCCACCACGAACGCATCGGTCGTGGCCACCAGGTCCACGCCGGGCGACGGGGCCAGCACCGCCGCGTCGTCGCCGCTGTCCACGACGACGCCCGCCGGCGCCAGGGCGCGCGCGGCTTCGTCGCGCGCCGCGGTCAGGCGGCGGATGACCTCGAACTCCCCCAACTCACGCAGCGTGCCCATGGCGGTCACTGTACTCGCGGCGGGCCGGCAGCAACACCGCGAAGAGCGCCGCCGCCAGCAGCGCCAGCGCCGCGTCCGCCGCCAGCGCGGCCCGCGGGCCGAACCGCTCCCACAGCACGCCGGCCACCACGCTCGCGGGCAGCAGGGCCGCGCCGACCACCGTGTGGTAGAGGCCGTAGGCGGTGCCGCGCGCCCCGGGTGCGACCAGGTCGCCCAGCAGGCTGCGGTGCGCGGCCTCGAGCATCGCGCTGTGCGCGCCGAGCAGCACGAAGCCGAGGACGAGCATCGCCGCACCGGCGCGCCAGGCCAGCAGGGCGTAGACGAGGGCGAAGAGCAGGTAGGCCGCGAGCAGGATCGGGCGGCGGCCGACGCGGTCGGACAACTCGCCCGCCGGCCAGGACAGCGCGGCGTAGACGACGTTGTAGAGCAGGTAGACGAGCGTGACGCTCGTGCCCGCCAGGGCCGCGCCGTGCGTGCGGTCGGCCGCCAGCAGGAGCAGGAAGGCCGTGCTCGAGTTGGCGAGCGAGAAGAGGCCGGCGGTGAAGAGGAAGCGGTGGAACGCCCCGCCGAGGCCGCGCGCCTGGGCGAGGAGCGGCGCGCGCGCCGGCGCCGGCCCGCGCCGGGCCTGGCGCACGAAGACGGCGAGCACCGCCAACGAGAGCGCGGCCGGCACCAGCGAGAGCAGGAAGACGCGCCGGTACCCGCCCGGGAAGGCGCTCAGCAGGGCGAAGGCGGCCAGCGGCCCGAGGACAGCGCCCAGCGTGTCGAGGCCGCGGTGGAAGCCGAAGGCGCGCCCGAGGTGGCGCGGCTCCACCGAGTCGGCGATGAGCGCGTCGCGCGGCGGGTTGCGCAGGCCCTTGCCGACGCGGTCGCCGAAGCGCAGCGCCAGCACCGCGGGCCACGAGGACGCCAGCGCCAGCGCCGCCTTGGCGACGGCCGAGATGCCGTAGCCGAAGAGGAGGAA
This sequence comes from uncultured bacterium, assembly GCA_964608905.1. Lineage (GTDB taxonomy): Bacteria > Eisenbacteria > RBG-16-71-46 > RBG-16-71-46 > RBG-16-71-46 > JANXPZ01. The sequence continues at coordinate 1,374 of CAZSQE010000474.1, forward strand.
TGGCTTGCGCCGGCCGATGCGATCGGAGAGCCAGCCCGATCCCAGCCGCATGAGGGCGGCGGCGCTCTCGGCCACGCCCTCGATGAGACCCAAACCGGCCGCGGAGGCGCCCAGCACACCCACGACGAAGAGCGGCAGGACCGGCACGATCATCTCGCTCGAGACGTCGGTCAGGAGCGAGACCACCCCGAGCGCCACCACGTTCCGGGGCAGGCCGGGCATGCCGCGGCGCGGCGCGTCCGCGCCACCGGGCTGCGCGTTCGATCCACCCATGGCAGCGATGCTATCACAGCCGCCACGGACGTGGTTTGCTGGACTGCCTTGATTCTCATGGTCTTTCATTGCATGGAATTGCGATTAGAGACCCATGTCGCACACAACGGTCATCGGTTTTTGATGAATGCCGTGGCAATCAATTCCAGGCCTGGTGTAGATTCGGCGCCATGAACGGCACGGGAGCGCGCCGGCGCGGTCGTCCGGCCAAGCCCACGGATCATCCCCTCGGCGCCCGCCTGCGGCGGCGGCGCGAGGAGTTGGGCCTCACCGTGCGCGAGACGGCCCTGCGCGCCGGCCTGCGGGCCTCGTCGGCGTCCTACCTGTCCCAGCTCGAGAGCGGCGCCAAGGCCCCGCACGCCGCCCTGGCCCGCCGCCTGGCCGAAGCACTCGGCGACGACCCGCGGATCTACCTAGCCTGGGCCGCCACGGGGCGGCGCTCGGACCCGCTCGAGACCGCGCGGGCGGTGCGCACGCTGGCGGAGCTGTTGCGGCACCCGGGCTACGACCTCTCCCCCGCCGGGGCCGCGGAGCGCGCGGACGCGGAGGAGGGCGATCGGCTCGACCTCGATCCGCAGGGCATAGT
>CAZSQE010000475.1:0-2221 GCA_964608905.1 uncultured bacterium
CCGCGCCCAGACGGAGCCTAGGCTCTGTCTGAGAACGCCGCGTGGAGCGCGCCGGGGTCCGGGCCGCCTTCGCCGGGCCGACGGTCGCCGCCGCCAGCGCGTGCCAGGCCCGCAGCGCCTCGCCCACCGACCACGCCTGCGCGACGCAGCCGCGCGGGGTGAACGGCGCGTCGCCGTCGGCGACCTCGGGCAGCGTGCCGACGCCGTGGGCGCCGATGAGCTGGCCGAGCGGCTCGAGGAACGCCAGCGCCTCCTCGCGCCGGCCGTGCACGCGGGCGTGGGCCAGCGCGTAGTGCGGCAGCAGCCACGTCCACACCGTGCCCTGGTGGTAGGCACCGTCGCGCGTGCGCCGGTCGCCGCGGTACGTGCCGCGGTAGCGGGCGTCGCCGGGCGCCAGGCTGCGCAGCCCGTGCGTGGTGAGCAGCCGGCGCCCGCAGGTGTCGAGCACGGCGCGCTGCTGCTCGGCGGTCAGCGGGCTGGCGGGCAGCGAGACGGCCAGCAGCTGGTTGGGCCGGATCGCCGCGTCGTTCCCCTCCGGGCCGTCGAGCACGTCGAACAGGCAGCCGGTCTCCGGGTTCCAGTAGCGCTGGAACGACATCTCGATCTCGCACCGGCGCTGCTCGTGCGCCTCGGCCGGCCGCTTGAGCTTCCCGGCGAACCAGGCCATCGCCGCGCAGGCGTTGTACCAGAGCGCGTTGATCTCGACCGGCTTGCCCCGGCGCGGCGTGACCACCCAGCCGTCCACCTTGGCGTCCATCCAGGTGAGCTGGACGTCGTCGGCGGTGGTGGCGATCAGGCTGTCGGCGGGATCCATGTGGATGCCGTAGCGGGTGCCGCGCTCGTACCAGGCGCCGATGTCCTCGAGCGTCGGGTAGACCTCGGCGAGGAACTTGAGGTCGCCGGTGGCCTCGACGTACTCGCGCACCGCCTGGAAGTACCACAGCGCCGCGTCCACCGTGTTGTAGGTGGGCGGCTCGCCCTGGTCGGGGAAGAAGTTGGGCAGCATGCCCTGGTCCACGAAGCGGGCGAAGGTCGAGAGGATGGTGCGCGCCAGCTCGGGCCGGCCGGTGGCCAGCGTCAGGCCGGGCAGCGCGATCATCGTGTCGCGGCCCCAGTCGCTGAACCACGGGTAGCCGGCGATGATGCTGCGGCCCTGCGGCTCGCCCGGGATGGCGCGCTCGACCATGAACTGGTCGGCCGCCAGCACCAGCCGCCGCACCCACTCGGGCGCGGTGCGCGAGGCCTTCGGCTGCGCCTTGCGCCAGGCGTCGAGCAGGCCCTTCTCGTGCGCGCGCCGGCGCTGCAGCGCGAAGGCCCGCGCCAGCGGCGTGCCGGCGTCGCGGCCCGCGCTCTTGCGCGTGCTGGCGGTCACGACGAGCGTCTCGCCCGGGGCCAGCGTGGCGAGGAACTCGGCCGCGCAGAGGTGATCCTCGACGTGGTCGAGGCCGCGGTCGGCCTCCGCGGCGAGGTGGAAGCGCCGGTACCACTCGTGCATCGGGCGCACCTCGGCGCCGGGGGCGAACAGCCACAGCGGCGTGGCGCCGTCCCAGGCCTCGACGCACACGCCGCCCGCGCCGGGCTCGACCAGCGCCGTCCAGGCGCCGTCGCCGGTGGTCTCGTGCGCGTCGCGGTGGTTGACCAGCGCCCGCAGCCGCAGGCGCAGCGGCGCCGGGGCCGAGGCCAGCCGGTACTCGACGAAGGTGGTGTTCTCGCCCTGCTCCATCCACACCCGCTTCTCGAGGCGCACGGCGCCGATGGCCCAGGTCCGCACCGGCACGGTCTCGTCGAGCCGGAACGACTCGAGGTGCATGTGGCCGGCGGGGGCGACCGAGCCGCCCGCCCAGGCGTTGGCGTCCAGGTCCACCCAGCTCCCGTCCATCTCGAGGCTCTCGGCCAGCTTGGCCAGCAGCAGCGTGCGGCCCACCGGCGGCTTGAGCGAGGCCACGAGCAACCCGTGGTAACGCCGCGTCAGCACGCCGCTCGCCGTGCCGGAGGCGTATCCGCCGATGCCGTTGGTCACCAGCCACTCGAGGCGGGTCGCCGCGCCCAGGTCGCCGAGCCGGTCCCGTCCGTAGGTCAGATCGCTCATCGTTCCCTCCCTGTGATCGCTCCAGCGCCCGGCGCGGGCCCCGAGGCACCCACCGCGGGTGGGTTCGGCGTCCGCCGGCCCGGCGCCGGGCAAGGGGCACGGGCGGGACGATGGTCGCGGTCGCGGGGTCCG
>CAZSQE010000476.1:0-2214 GCA_964608905.1 uncultured bacterium
GCACGAGCGCGGCCGGGCGGTGCGCGGCGGCGAGGGCCACGAGCTGCTCGTAGAGCGCACCCTGCCCGTGCAGGTCGGACGTGAAGAACCACTCGGACACGCGGGCCTCCGGGACGGGCGACGGGGCGCGGGAGCAGGCCGACTCTATCGGACCCGCCACGGCCCCGGCAACGGCGCACGGGCTGCACACCGTCTTGACCTTTCCCGGCGCGGCTCCTGATACTCTTGGGGTCGGCGTCAACCCCGCGTGGACTCACCGCCCCCGAAAGGAACCCGGTATGCCCCGGTCGCTGTTCGGCCTCGCCATTCTCGCGTTCGTCTCCCTGCTCGCGATCGCCCCGCCCATCGCGCGCGCGGCCGCGGCGCCCGCGCCGTCCGGCGAGCTGCTCGCGAACCCCGGCTTCGAGTCGCCGCTGGACGAGCACCCGTGGATGCCGGCGGACTGGGACACGTCGCTCACCGCCCTGCCCACGGTCTTCTTCGGGCGCGACACGTTCCTCGTGCACGGCGGCCGCTGGGCCGTGAACGTCGCCAACACCAGCACGCTGGTCCCGACCTGGCACAACTGGAACCAAGCCATCGTCGTCGGGCCCGAGGCGTGGGGGAAGGACCTGGTGCTCTCGGTGTGGACGCGCGGCAACGGCCTGCAGGGACGCGCGTACATCATGCTGCAGGCCTACCGCGACACCATCGGCAAGATGGCCAGGATCTGGGGGCTGCCGCGCGACCCGGCCGGGAAGAAGCTCGGCATCAACAAGCTGGACGACCCGATCCTGAACCTCGGCTGGAAGCGCCGGTACTTCAGCGACCCCGAGACGGACTGGGTGCGGCGCGAGGTGCGCGTGTTCGTGCCGCCCACGGTGAACATGGTCTACGTGCGCTGCGGCCTCGTCGGCACCGGCCAGGTGATCTTCGACGACGCCTCGCTGCGGGCGGAGCCAGCGCGCCCCGCGCCCGTCGCCGCCATCGGCGCGAACCTGTTCGCCGACCCCGGCTTCGAGGGGGACGGCAACGAGTGGGAGTACTCCCTGCCGCCCTACGCCGGCCAGCGCATCGACCGCGACACGGCCGTCGTCCACTCGGGCCGCGCCTCCGTGCGCTACTCGAGCGGCATCGAGGGCCTCATCCAGGCGCGCGCCGGCGCCTGCCAGGTGCTGGGCCGCGAGGTCGCCGGCAAGCACGTGCGGCTGTCCGCGTGGGTGAAGACGGACAGCCTCAAGCTGGGCGGCGCCTACCTGCGGCTCTACAGCAACAGCCCGACCCGGGGCGTGCTGCAGAGCGACCCGGGCGACAACCTCAGCCTCACCCACGACTGGACCCGTCTCGCGGTCGAGTTGGACGTGCCCGAGGACGCCGCCGTGACCTGGGCCTGGCTGGCCTACACCGCCCCGGCCACCGGTCTCGTCTGGTACGACGACGCCGCGCTCGAGGTCCTCGGCCCGGCCCGCGGCGCGGCGGCGCCCACGCCGAAACCGGCCCTGCTGCCCCAACGGCCTGCGCGCTGAGCGGCGGCGGGGCCGCCGCGCCCCGCCTGCCGCGTTCGTCCGCGAGGCGTTGACAACCCCGGGCCCGGGACCGACACTCGGCGACGCAGCCGGGCAGGAGGCCCTCCCTGGCAGGGGAGCCTCCGATCCCGACCCGGGGCCGCGTTCGCTGCACGCGGCCCGTCGAGCGATCGGAACGCGGGGTCACACGAGCGAGGTGTCCCGCGGGAAGGACGCGAGACCGAGCGGGCCGGGAACTGCAGGACGCGCGAGCCGCCAGCCCGGGCGATCGTCACTCGTGCGATCCGGAGCGTCCCCCCCCCTCTCTCGCGACGCTCCCCGGCGGTGTGGACGCCGCGACGCGGCGCGCCGGCCGGCCGGCTACATCCAGCGCCGCCGCAGGTACCACCAGGTCCCACCCGCCACCAGCGCCAGCAGCGCCCACACGACGGCCAGCGGGTGAGCGCCGAACCAGCGGAACTCGGGGAACACCCGCTCCGGCCCCACGTTCATCCCGTGGTAGCCGGTGACCGGGGTCAGCGGCAGCCCGATGGTGGCGATCACCGTCAGGCGCTTGATGATCAGGTTGAGCCGGTTCGAGACCTGGGCCGCGTGCAGCTCGAGCAGCGCGGCGACCTCCTCACCGCAGCGAGTCGAGCAGGTCGAGCCACACCGCGCCGGGCCCGGCGAGCGCAAGGCGCACCGCCTCCTCCGCCGGCACGCTCCGCAC
>CAZSQE010000477.1:0-2209 GCA_964608905.1 uncultured bacterium
GTGCCGGCGGAGGTCCGCAGCATCCTCGCCACCGACTGCGGCTCCACCACCACGAAGGCGATCCTCATCGAGCGCCGCGCCGACGGCTACCGCCTCGTCGCCCGCGGCGAGGCGCCGACGACCGTCGAGGCCCCGTTCGAGGACGTCACGCGGGGCGTGTTGAACGCCGTGCGCGAACTGGAGGAGGTCGTGGGGCGGCGCCTGGCGGGCCCGGAGGGGATCCTGACGCCCATGGCCGACGGTGCGGGGGTGGACCTCTTCGTCTCCACCTCGAGCGCCGGCGGCGGGCTGCAGATGATGGTCTCGGGCCTCGTGCTGCAGATGACGGGGGAGAGCGCGCAGCGGGCGGCGCTGGGCGCGGGGGCCATCGTCATGGACGTCATCGCCCTGAACGACGGCCGGCGCTTCCACGAGCGCATCCAGCGGGTGCGCCAGCTGCGGCCGGACATGATCCTGCTCTCGGGCGGGACGGACGGGGGCGACGTGCGGCACGTCGTCGAGATGGCGGAGATGCTGGCGGCCGCCGACCCGCGCGCCCGTCTCGGCATCGGCTACGAGCTGCCGGTGGTGTACGCCGGCAACCAGGACGCCGCCGCGGTGGTGCGGGAGCTGCTCGACCCGGGCATGGCGCTGCGGGTCGTGCCCAACCTGCGCCCGCGCCTCGAGCGCGAGAACCTCGGGCCGGCCCGCGACGCCATCCACGAGCTGTTCATGGAGCACGTGATGGCGCACGCGCCCGGCTACCCGCGGCTCATGGGGTGGACGCCCGTGCCGGTGATGCCCACCCCGGGGGCCGTCGGGCTCGTCATCCAGCGGGTCGCCCGCCGCGACGGCCTGTCGGTCGTCGGCGTGGACATCGGCGGCGCGACCACCGACGTCTTCTCCGTGCTGCACGGGCCGGACGGGGCCCCGGTGTTCCACCGCTCGGTCTCCGCGAACCTGGGCATGAGCTACTCGGTCGCGAACGTGATGGCCGAGGCCGGCCTGGAGAACATCCTGCGCTGGGTGCCGTTCGCGGTGGACGAGGGCGCGCTGCGCAACTCCATCCGCAACAAGATGGTCCGGCCCACGACCATCCCGCAGACGCTGGAGGACCTGGTCGTCGAGCAGGCCATCGCCCGGGAGGCCCTGCGCCTGGCGTTCGACCAGCACCGGCTGCTGGCGGTGGGGCTCAAGGGGGTGCAGCAGGAGCGCACCATCTCGGAGGCCCTGAGCCAGTCGGCCGGCGGTGGCTCGCTGCTCGACCTGCTCGAGGTCGGCCTGCTGATCGGCTCGGGCGGCGTGCTGTCGCACGCCCCGCGCCGCGTGCAGGCGGCGCTCATGATGGTGGACGCGTTCCTGCCCGAGGGGCTCACGCTGCTGGCGGTGGACAGCATCTTCATGGCGCCGCAGCTCGGCGTCCTGGCGACGGTCCACGAGGAGGCGGCCACGCAGGTCTTCGACCGGGACTGCCTGGTGCGGCTGGGGGCGGTGCTGGCGCCCATCGGGGCCTGCCGGCCGGGCCAGCCCTGCGTCACCGTGGAGGTGAGCGGGCCCGACATGGCGTCGGTGACCCGCGCCGTCGCGTGCGGCGACATGGCGCTGCTCCCCCTGCCGCCGCCGGGCGCGAGCGCGCGCGTGAGCGCGGTGCCGGGGCGCGGCTTCGACCTCGGCCTGGGGCGGGGCCGCCCGCTGAGCGCGGTGATCCCCGGCGGGCACACCGGCCTCATCGTGGACGCGCGGGGCCGCCGGCCCTTCGCCCTGCCGGCCGACCCGGCGCAGCGCATGGAGCGGCTGCGCGCCTGGCACACGGCGCTCAGCGCCTACCCGCGGGGAGCGTGAGCATGGCGGACGCCTACAGCCCCGGCCTGCGCGTCTCGGCCCACACGGTGGTGCGCCGGGAGCGGCGCCTGCCCATCCTCGGCCAGGTGCTGGTACGGGTCGGCGAGGCGGTGGGGCCGCAGGACGTGGTGGCGAGGACGGAGCTGCCGGGCAACGTCCAGGCGGTGAACCTGGCATCCCGGCTGGGCGTGGAGCCCGCGCGGGCGCCGGGGACGCTCACCAGGCCGCTGGGCGCCGACGTGCGTCGCGACGAGGAGGTGGCGGCGGCGCGGGGGCTGTTCGGCCTGGGGCGGCGCAGCGCGCTCTCGCCCTGCGACGGGACGCTGGAGAGCGTGTCGCCGGTGACCGGGCAGCTCATGGTGCGCGAGCCGCCCATCCCGGTGGAGGT
>CAZSQE010000478.1:0-2206 GCA_964608905.1 uncultured bacterium
CCAGGGCCGCGGCCACGCCGGCCGGGAGCGGGATGGCCACGCCGCCGCTGGTCAGCGTCGTGCCGGCGGCGTCGAGCGTGGCGGCGAAGAGGTTGATCGGCGGGCTGCCGATGAAGCCGGCGACGAACTGGTTGGCCGGCCGCGAGTAGAGCGTGAACGGGTCGGCCACCTGCTGCAGCAGGCCCTTGCGCAGGACGGCGATGCGGTCGCCCAGCGTCATGGCCTCGGTCTGGTCGTGCGTGACGTAGACCATGGTCGCGTTCATGCGCTGGTGCAGGCGCTTGATCTCGGCGCGCATCTGCACCCGCAGCTTGGCGTCGAGGTTCGAGAGCGGCTCGTCGAACAGGAACACCTGCGGGTCGCGCACCATGGCGCGCCCCAGCGCCACGCGCTGGCGCTCGCCGCCCGACAGCTCGCGCGGCTTGCGCGCCAGGTAGGACTCGAGGCCCAGCGTGCCCGCCGCGCCGCGCACCTTGCGGTCCACCTCGTCGGCGGCGAGTTTGCGGCGGCGCAGGCCGAAGGCCATGTTGTCGTAGACCGACATGTGCGGGTAGAGCGCGTAGTTCTGGAACACCATGGCGATGTCGCGGTCCTTGGGCGCCATGTCGTTCACCACCCGCTCGCCGATCTTGACCTGCCCCTCGGTGACCTCCTCCAGCCCGGCGATCATGCGCAGCACGGTGGACTTGCCGCACCCCGAGGGACCGACGAGGACCAGGAACTCCCCGTCCTGGATGGACAGGCTGACATCGTCCACGGCCTTGTTGCCGCGTCCGTAGGTCTTGCTCACGTGGATCAGTTCGACCGTCGGCATGGTGGCTCTCCCGCGCCGTGATGAGAGGATGGGATCGGACGGACCCTAGCGAATCGGCCCGGTCGATTCAACCGGGCCGGGGCGGCCGGCGCGGCGCGCGCGCGGCCCGCGGGACCGGGGCTCAGCGGCCCGCCGGCCCCAGCAGGAACAGCAGCACGCGGTCCAGCCGGGCGGCCCAGGCGCCCTCGTCGTGCACGGCGCCCTCGACCTCCTCGTAGTGCAGGTCGGCGCCCTCGCGCCAGCCGCGCGACACCAGCGCGTCGCGCAGGGCGCGCGCGTCGTCCAGCCACTCCCGTGCCCCCGCCTTCTCCGTGCCCTCGGCCGTGCCGATGTCCACCCAGACGCGGATGCCCGCTCCCCGCGGCGCGGCGGCCGCCCGCTTCACGCTGGCGCGCTCCGCCCACCAGGCCGCGGGCGAGAGGCAGCCGACCAGCCCGAAACGGTCCGGCCGCTCGAGGGCCAGGTCGAGCGAGACGAGCGCCCCCAGCGACGAGCCGACGAGGCCGGTGTCGGCGGGGCCGCGCCGCGTGCGGTAGGTGCTGTCGACGAACGGCATCAGCTCCTCGACGAGGAAGCGCCCGTACTCGGCTCCCCGTCCCCCGCCGTGGCGCGCGTCCCGCGCGAACGTGTACTCAGCCATGCGGTCCGGGGTGTTGTCGACGGCGACCAGGATGAAGGGCCGCAGCGTCCCGGAGCGGACGAGGCGCCCGGCGGTCTCGTCGGCGCCCCACTCGATGCCCTTGAAGCTGGTGGCGGCGTCGAGGACGTTGTTGCCGTCATGGAAGTAGAGCACCGGGTGGCGCCGCTCCGGCTGGTCCGCGTAACCGGGCGGGAGCCAGACCCGCACGTCGCGCGGCCGCACGAAGCGCGACGGGAAGGCCGGGTGGCGGCGCACGTCGCCCGTCAGCGTGGAGCGGCGCTCCGGCGCGCGCTCCGTCCGGTCGCGCCACGCGCCCACCACCGCGAGCACGGTGTCGCGCTCCCCGGCGCGCCCGCGCCGGTTGGCGATCTCGCCGCCGCGGGCGTCCTTCTCGACCGTCTCCCAGCCGCCGCGCGTCACCTTGAACTCGAAGGCGGTGCCCCGCTCGAGCGCGACGCGCGCGGCCCAGCGCCCGTCGCCCGCGCGCTCGAGCCGCACCCCGGCTCCGTTCCAGGCGCCCAGCGCCGGCAGGTCGCCCGAGATCCAGACCGGGCCTTCGGCGGGCGTGCCGGCCGGCGCCTCCACCACGAAGAGCTGCGCCACCGCCTCGGCCCGCGCCGCCCTCAGGCCGCCGCACCTGCGCGGTGTGCGCAGTGCGGTTGAACGCGCCGGCGTCGCCGTGCAGCGCGAGGATGCGCGGCAGGCTGCGCACGTTCGCAGTGGCGGGGGCCTGGAGCCGCACATGGTTCATG
>CAZSQE010000479.1:0-2198 GCA_964608905.1 uncultured bacterium
GCACGGCGCCCCGGGCTTCGTCCCCGGCCGGCGACGGCTTCGTCGTCTCGACGGCCTTCTTGATGATGGCCAGCGCCTCGTCCACCTCGGTCGAGGTGACGTCGAGCGGCGGGCGGAACCGCAGGCTCGCGGGTCCGCAGGCGAGGATCATCAGCCCGTCCTGGTAGGCCTGCTCCTGCACCGCGTCGCGCAGCGCCGGGCTGGCGAACTCGATCGCGCACATCAGGCCGCGGCCGCGCGCGTTCGACAGCGTGTCCGGCCGCCAGGCGGCCAGCGCCTCGAGCCCCTGCAGCAGGTACTGGCCGACGCGCCCGGCATGCTCGACCAGCTTCTCCTCCTCGACGATCTCGAGGTAGCGCTGGGCGCGCACCATGTCCACCAGGTTGCCGCCCCAGGTCGAGTTCAGGCGGCTCGACACCTTGAAGACGTTCTCGGGCTCGTCGTCGAGGCGCGGCCCGGCCATCATGCCGCAGACCTGCATCTTCTTGCCGAAGGCGAGCAGGTCGGGCTCGAGGCCGAAGTGCTGGTGCGCCCACATGCGGCCGGTCAGCCCCACGCCGCTCTGCACCTCGTCCACCACGAACAGCGCGTCGTTCTCGTGGGTGAGGTCGCACAGCGCCTTGAGGAACTCGGTGCGGAAGTGGTTGTCGCCCCCCTCGGCCTGGATGGGCTCGATGAGGACGGCGGCGATGTCGTCGCCCCGCTCGCGGAACGCGGCCTTGACCTGCGCCAGCGCCGCGGCCTCGGCCTGCGCCACGCGCGCGGTCTCGGCGGCGTCCACCGGGAAGCGCAGCTTGGGGTTCTCGATGCGCGGCCAGTCGAACTTCGGGAAGTACTGGTGCTTGCGCGGGTCGGCGGTGTTCGTCATGGACAGCGTGTAGCCGGTGCGGCCGTGGAAGGCCTCGCGGAAGTGCACGACCTGGTGGCCCCGCTCCTCCTTCGCGCCGCGACGGAAGTTGCGACGCACCTTCCAGTCGAAGGCGGCCTTGAGCGCGTTCTCGACGCCGAGCGCGCCGCCGGCGACGAAGAAGGCGTGCGGCAGGTAGCCGGGCTGGGCGACGCGGCCGAACACCTCCACGAAGCCGGCCATCTCGACCGTGTAGATGTCCGAGTTGGCGGGGTTGGCGAGCGCGGCGCGCTGCAGCCGGGCCAGGAACTCGGCGTCCTTCAGCCGCGGGTGGTTCAGGCCCACCGGCAGCGTGGCGAAGAACGAGAACATGTCGAGGATCCAGCGGCCGCTGCGGGCGTCCCACAGGCGGCGGCCCTGGCTCTTCTCGAGGTCGAGCACCATGTCGTAGCCGTCGGCCAGCATGTGGCGGCCGAGGATCTCGTGCACCTGGGTCGGCGCGATCGGCGTGGGGTTCGGGCGGGTCATGGGGTGTCTCCTTTCGCGCCGGTGGCGACGTAGCTCTCTTCCTTCACGGTCGAGAGGACCATCACGGTCCGGGTCTGGCGCACGCCCTGCAGGCCGTTCAGCTGGCTGATGACCAGCCGCTGCAGCGACTCCATGTCGCGCAGGCGGACCTTGAGCAGCACCGAGAACTCGCCGGTGATGTGGTGGCACTCCTGGACCTCGTCGAGGTCGAGGATGCGCTTCAGGAACGGGTCTTCGTACCGCGGGTGCTCGAGGAACACCTCGATGAACGCGGTCACCTGCATGCCGACGGCCTTGGGGTCCACCAGCGCGGTGAAGCGGCGGATGACGCCGGCCTGCTCGAGCTTCTTCAGCCGCTCGTTGACGGCCGCGGTGGACAGGCCGACGGTCTTGGCGATGAGCGCCTGGCTCATCTTGCCGTCGCGCTGGACGAGGTTGAGGATGCGGCGGTCCTTGGCGTCCAGTTCCTGTTGACTTTTCGCTCGGTTGACCATGCGGCTAGTATACGTTCGGCTTTCGGCTTCCGCAACTGTAGGACATTCGGAATCACGGCACGGGCGTGCAGTGGTCCGGACCGGTATCGGGAGGCCGCCGGGGAGGCGCTGGCCAGCGCGGTGGCGCGGGGTGATCGCCCCCCTGCGCGCCGTCGCCCGGAGCGGGGTGCCACCCCCGGACGCGCTAACGCTCGCCGCCGCAAGGGGCAGGACCGCTCCCGGCCCGTTCCCCGCCTACTCCCCCGCCGCCACCCCGCGGCCGAAGGCCACCACCGCGGCCGCGTCGCCGAGGTCCTCGAGCAGCAGGTCGGGCTCGCACCGCGCCAGCG
>CAZSQE010000480.1:0-2190 GCA_964608905.1 uncultured bacterium
GCGGGGTGGCTCCGGGGTCCCGCGCCTCCAGCCTCAGCCGCGCGGCGGAGCCGCCTTGCGCGTGACGGCGCGGAAGATCTCGAGGGCGAAGAACAGCCCCAGCGCCAGCGCCAGCACGATGAGCAGGACGAGGCTGCGCGGCTGCTCGGCGAGCGCCACGGCGACGAGCCCGAAGCCCGCGCACACCGCCCACAGCACCATCACCGCGGCGCGGGGCGACAGGCCGAGGCCGAGCAGCCGGTGGTGGATGTGCTCGCGGTCGGCCTCGAACACGTGGCGGCCGCTGACCAGCCGGCGCGCGAAGGCCAGCGCGCTGTCCACGATGGGCACGCCCAGCGCCACCAGCGGGAAGAGCAGCGTGACCGCCGCGGTCTCCTTGCGGTTCTCGAGCAGCGCCACGGCGGCCAGCACCAGGCCGAGGAACTGGCTGCCGGTGTCGCCCATGAAGACGCGCGCCGGCGGGAAGTTCCAGCGCAGGAAGCCGAGCGTGGCGCCGATGAGCAGCGAGGCGAGGAACATGACGTAGAAGTCGGCGTGCGAACGGCCCACCCACCACAGCGTGGCCGCGGCGATCAGCACCACGCCGGAGGCGAGGCCGTCGAGGCCGTCGATGAGGTTGACGGCGTTCACCACCACCAGCACCCACAGGACGGCGATGGGCGCGCTCAGGGGCCCGAGCGCGACGGGCGCGCCGAACGGGTTGGTGAGCAGCGGCACGCCGTAGCCGAACTGCACCAGCACCATCGCCGAGCAGGCCTGCACCGCGAGCTTGGTCCAGGGCCGCGTGCCGCGCAGGTCGTCCACGACGCCGAGCCAGAGCATGGGCAGCGCCGCCAGCGTGAGCCCGAGCAGCGGCTGTCCGGGCAGCTCGCGCGCCGGCCCCGGGAGCAGCCGTGCCGCCCAGGCCACGCCCAGCACCGCCACGACGAACACCAGGCCGCCCATGGTCGGCACGGGCTCGCGGTGGATGCGGCGGGGCCCGGGGTGGTCGAGCGCGCCGGCGCGGCGCGCCAGCGCCATCGCCACCGGCGTCAGCGCCAGCGTCAGCAGGCCGGCGGCGAGGGCGAGCGCCAGCGAGTACGGCATCAGCGCGGCCTCAGCGCGTTGGCGGCGACCATCAGCGCCGCGCGCAGCAGGATGAGCGCCTGGGCCGGCAGCGCCAGCAGCGGGTGCGTCGGGTGGTGCTTGCGGAAGTAGTGGATCATGCCGAGGTGGCGGCCCCAGACGACGCGCGCGGCGACGCGTTCGCGGCTGGCGCCGACGCGGTGGGTCACCACCGCCGCGGGCGCGTAGTCCACGCTCCAGCCGGCCCGTCCCAGGCGGCGGCACCAGTCCACGTCCTCGTTGAACATGAAGAACGCCTCGTCCATGCCGCCCACCTCCGTCACCGCCGCGCGCCGCACCAGCATGCAGGCGCCCGACACCCAGTCCACCGTCCGCGCCGAGGCGTGGTCCCAGTCGGTGAGCAGGTAGCGGCGCGACCAGGGGTTGCCGGGGAAGAGCCGGGTGAGGAGCGAGTAGCGGTTGAAGAGGAAGGTGAGGTGGTCGGGGAAGGCGCGGGCGGAGTACTCGAGCGAGCCGTCGGGGTTGACGATGCGCGGGCCGACCAGGCCGGCGCGGGGGTGCGCGGCCATGTGGTCGAGCAGGGCGCGCAGCGCGCCGGGATGGACCTCGCAGTCGGGGTTCATGACCAGCGCGAAGTCGCCCGCGGTCGCAGCCAGGCCCTGGTTCACGGCCCGGGCGTAGCCGACGTTCCCGCGGTTGGCGACGACGCGGACCTCGGGCGCCTCGCGCGCCAGCGCCTCGAGGGTGCCGTCGCGCGAGTCGTTGTCCACCACCACGACCTCGAGGGCGAGGCCGGCGGCGCCGGCGTCGGCGCGCAGCGCGCGCAGTCCGGCGAGCAGCAGCGCGGGCGAGCGGTAGCTGACGAGGATGACGCTGAGGTCCATGCGGGCGGGGATGCCTCGACGGGAGCGGGGACCCGCGCGGCAGGCCCGGTGGTCGGATTTCGCGCGAGTCTAGCACAGGGGGACGGTCCACCCGGCGGCGGACGGGCGAGACAGCGGCGGGGCGCGTACGAGCCGGAGGGCGAGCGAGACGGCGGTGGGGCGCATACGAGCCGGCGGACGGGCGAGACAGCGGCGGGGCGCGTACGAGCCGGAGGGCGAGCGTTAGCCTGCGTAGCCGCCC
>CAZSQE010000481.1:0-2186 GCA_964608905.1 uncultured bacterium
ACGCTGCTGTGGGGCGGGACCTTCGTCGCCATCCGCGACACGGTGGCGGCCATCCCGCCGCTCGAGCTGGTGTTCGGCCGTTTCGTGATCGCCAGCGGCCTGCTGGCGCTGCTGGCGCTGCCGCGCCGGCACCGGCTGACCCGGGAGACCCTGCTCGGCGGCGCGCTGGCCGGGCTCTGCTTCGCGGGCGGTTTCCTCGCCCAGGCGATCGGCCTCACCGCCACCAGCGCCGGCAGCTCCGCCTTCCTCACCTGCGCCGGCACGCTCTTCGCCGCCTTCTTCGCCTGGCCGCTGCTCGGTCAGCGGCCCTCGGGCGTGCTGCTGCAGGGGCTGGCGGCGGCGCTGGCCGGCTCGGCGCTGCTCTCGATCGGTACGGCCGGCGGGCCGGGTCCGCGCTTCGGTCCCGGCGAGGCGTGGACGCTCCTCGGCGCGGCGATCTTCAGCCTGCAGATCGTCGTGCTGGCGCGCTTCGCCCCGGCGGCCGACGGCCCGGTGCTGGCCGCGGTGCAGGCGATCGTCTGCACCCTCGTGCTGCTGCCGTTCGCCGGCGGGACCGCGGCGGTCTTCGGCGCGCTGCGCGGGGCCGACTGGCTGCCCTTCGCCTACCTCGTCGTGGCCGGCAGCGTCCTCGCGCCGCTGCTGCAGATCGCCGCGCAGCGCGAGCTGTCCGCCGGCCGCGTCGCGCTGCTCTTCGCGCTCGAGCCGGTGTTCGCGCTCGGCTTCGCCCTCTCGCTCGGCGGCGAGAGCTTCGCGCCGCGCTGGTGGCTGGGCGCGGCGCTCATCCTCGCCGGCGTGGTCCGGGTGGAGTGGCCGGCGGCGATGCGCTCCCGCGCGTAGCGCCGCCGGCCGGCGTCAGCGGCCGCGGCGGCCGCGGGCCCCGAGGGCGGCGTCGAGCCAGCCGAGGAAGCGCGCGGCGAGCTGCGGGTCGTCGCGGAACTGCGCCAGGCCCGAGCCCGGGGTGCGCGACTCGACCACCCGCGAGGCCGCGCGGTCGCCGGCCTGGTAGAGCGCGTCGGTGATGCGCCACGAGGCGTCGATGTCGTCGGCGCCCACCTGGTAGAAGACCGGCAGCCGCAGCCCGGCGAGGCGGGCGCGCGTCGTGCCCCAGTCCACCAACTCGGGCGCGGGGCTCACCAGCAGCAGGGCGCGCACCCGCGCGTCGAGCGTGGCGGCCTCCACCGCCATGGTCGCGCTGGCGCCGGCGGCGGCGACGACGTAGTGGCTCGTGTCGACCGGGGTGAGGGCGCGCACCCGGCGCGCGGCGTCCACGACGTCGCGGGCGACACGCGCCTGCAGGGCCGCCTCGCGGTCGAACCACGCCTCGGGGGAGGGGCACGACGGACCGACCGAGGCGCCGGTGCCGCGCGGGTAGAGCACGAGCGTGGTCAGGCCGTGGCGGCGGAAGGCGGCGACGAGGCTGTCGGCGGCCCCCAGCGTGTCGGCCGGCGCCAGCAGCACCACCGCGAGACGTGGCGGCCGGCGACGGGCGGGCTTCGGCGACGGCACGAGCATCCCGCCGAGGGTGAAGCCATCCGAGGCGTCCAGGGCGATGAGCTGCCCGCCCAGCTCGCGGGCCATCGCCAGCGCGGGCTGGTCGCCGTCCTCGACGCGCCGCCGCACCTCCTGCTGGAGCTGGCGCGTCATCCCCGCGGCCTCGCCGACCTGCTCGAGCATGCGCACGACCTCGACGTCGGTGCCGCGGGTGCGCACCGCGTCGGGCAGCAACAGGTCGCTGGCGCTGCGGTGGTCGCCGCGCGCGAGGGCGACGCGCGCCAGGCGGAAGCGCCACTCGGGGTGCACGGCCAGGCGCGGCGCGACCGCGGCCCACAGCACGTTCGCGCTGTCGGGGTTCCCTAGCTGGAAGCGCGCCCAGGCCAGGCGGCCCACGGTCGGCGCCGGCGCGGCCTGCTCGGAGCTCGCGCGCGCGGCCTCGAGCCGTTCGACGGCCTCCGCCAGGTCGGCCGGCGAGCGCCGCAGCAGGAGCTGGTCGGCGAGCGCGAACAGGCGCGGCTCGGTCGCGTCCAGCTCGAGCGCGCGGCGGTGGCAGACGATGGCGCTGTCCACCCGTCCGTCGCGCCGGAAGCTCTGGCCCGCGAAGTCGAGCGCCTCGGCGGCGCCGATGGCGTCGCCGGCGGCGGCGGCCGAGTCGGCGTAGGCGAGCAGGTCGGCGCGGAGCACGGCGGGCG
>CAZSQE010000482.1:0-2182 GCA_964608905.1 uncultured bacterium
GCCCCGGCGCCGGAGCCGCGCGGCGCGACCCCGGGGGTCGCCGTCGCGCCGCTCCGGGCCGGGCGCGCTCCGCGTCCCGGTGCACCAGCGGCGTCTGCTCCGGCCCGGCCGCGCACGGGCGCGCCGGGGCTCGATCGATCCCCGCCGAAATGCCGTGTGCGGTGGAGTTCTTGAGACCTGGCGAGCCAGGTGGGTCCCCTTCGACCGGGTCGGCCCGCCACGGTCCCGGTCCCTCCCGCGTCGCCGCGGACGGGTGCCGGGGGCCCGTGGCCCGGCGTCGCCGGCCACCGGAGGTCCCGTTTGTCATGAATGTTGGTTCAAGAACTGTTCGGCATCACGAGCACGGCAGGGAAAGGGATGGCTGTGGGTGCGTCTCCTTCGTCAGGCCGTGCTGTCCTGCAGCACCTGGTCCAGCACGGCGTTCAGGCGCGCCGCGCGCTCGCTGAGCTGTCGCTCGAGCCGCTCGCGCCGCGCGCGCTCCTTCATCAGTTCGTCGGCGATGTTGAGCCCGGCCAGCACCGCCACCCGCGACAGCGAGCTGGACAGCGACGCGGCCGGCAGCTTCTCGGTCACCTCGTGCATCTTGCGGTCCACGTACGCCGCGACCCCCAGGATGTAGCCGTGGTCGGCCTCGCCTCGGATCGTGTAGCTCTGGCCGTAGATCTGCACCTGAACCAGGGTCTTGGTGTCCATGGCGTCCTCGGGATGGGGCTCAGCCCTCGATCCGTTCGAGCTTCTTCACCAGCGCCTCGATCCGCACGGCCACCTCGCGGCGCTCGCCCTGCCAGTCCTTCTGCTCGCGGCGCAGGGACTGCAGCTCGCCGGCCATCACCGCCGGGTCCTGCCCCTGCAGCTTGGTCTCGAGCTCCTGCACGCGGTCGGCGAGCCGGTCGCGCTCCGCCGCGAGGCGGGCGTGCTCGGCTCGCTGCGCCTGCAGCAGGGAGGCGGCCTTCTCGACGCGTTCGGCGAGGCGGTCCAGATCGTCGGTCATCAGGGTCTCGGTCATCGTTCTCTCAGTCGGCCGCCAATCGCGCGGGCGACGGCGTCCACCATGCGTTCCTGGATGGCCTGGACCTCGGTCTCCTGCAGCGTGCGCTCCGGATTCCCGAAGCGCAGCGCGTAGGCCAGGCTCTTCATGCCTGCCGGAGTCCCGGGGCCAGCGTATACGTCGAACAACTCGATCGCGATGAGCCGCTCCCCCGCGGCGGCGACCAGGGCCGCCGCGAGCTCGCGGTGCGTGCAGGCGGCGGGCACGAAGAACGCGAGGTCGCGGCTCACCGGCGGGAACCGGCCGGGCAGGGTCAGGCGGGCCGACCGCGCCCCCGTGGTCAGCGGCTCCAGCAGCACCACGAACAGGTGCACCGGCGCCTCGATCTCCCACGCGCGCAGCAGCGGCTGGCCCAGGGAACCGGCCCATGCGATGCGCGAAGTCCCGGCTGCAACTTCCGCGCTGGCACCGGGTTTCCAGCCGGGCGCAGCATAGGTCCGCCACCCGGGGGTGTCAACGCCCATCTCCTCCAGCCAGGCCTCCCAGAGGCCCTTGGCCTCGTCGAAGTCCACCGCCTGCTGCGCCGCGTCGTGGGCGTGGGCGTAGCGCGGCCCGGTGACCACCGCGGCGAGCATGAGCGTCTCGAGCGGCAGCCCCGCGGGCGCGTCGGGCGCCGCGGCCGGTGTCGCCGCGAAGCCCGCCCCCACCTCGAACAGGCGCACCGCCGCCGCGCCCTGGCGCAGGTTGTGCGCGCAGGCGCGCAGCAGCCCGGCCACCAGGTTGGGGCGCAGGAACTCGCCCTCGCGGCTGAGCGGGTTGCTCAGGCGCACGAGCGAGTCCGGCGCGGCGCCGAGCAGCGCGGCGGTGTCGCGCGCCTCGCGCTCGGACACCAGCGTGGTCGTGCAGGCCTCGCTCAGGCCGCGCGCCAGCATGGCGCGGCGCGCGCGGGCCACGGTGCGCTCGCGCGGGGAGCGCACGGCGTGCGCGCCACCTCCTCGACCAGGTCGTCCTCGATCGCGACGTCGGGGCGCCAGCCCGGCAGCGCGACCTCCACCGCCCAGTCGGCGGGCGAGGCCGGCGGCGCCGGCGGCACGGTGACGTCGAAGTCGAGCGCCTCGAGGTGGGCGACCGCCTCCGCGCGCGGGACCTCGATGCCGATGACCCGGGCGCAGCGCGCGCCGCGCAGGGTGAGCG
>CAZSQE010000483.1:0-2179 GCA_964608905.1 uncultured bacterium
CGTGTCCCCCGGGGATCCCCAGCGCACGCCACCCGCGGGATCGAGCGCGGGCGCGCCCAGCCGCGGCGGCGCGGCGTCCGCGCGGCCCGCCGCGGGTGCGGACGCCACGGCGAGACCGAGCACGGCCGGCGAGGCCGCCGCGGGCGCGAGCGCCGCGGCCAGCGCCAGGGCGGCGAGGAACACCGCCCGCGGGCCGCGCGGGGGCCTCACTCCCACTCGATGGTCGCCGGCGGCTTCGAGGTGCAGTCGTACACCACGCGGTTGATGCCGCGCACCTCGTTGACGATGCGCGACGAGACCCGCGCCAGCAGGCTCGCCGGCAGGCGCGTCCAGTCGGCGGTCATGCCGTCCTGGCTGTTCACCGCGCGCAGGGCGATGACCTTCTCGTAGGAGCGCTCGTCGCCCTTCACCCCCACGGTCGAGACCGGCAGCAGCACCGCCATCGCCTGCCAGGTGCGGCCGTACCACTTCGCGCGGCGCAGCTCCTGGATGAAGATGGCGTCGGCGTGGCGCAGCCGCTCGAGGTCGGGCTCGGCGACCGCGCCGAGGATGCGCACCGCCAGCCCCGGGCCCGGGAACGGGTGCCGGTCCACCAGGTGGTCGGGCAGCCCCAGCGCGCGGCCCAGCTCGCGCACCTCGTCCTTGAACAGCAGCCGCAGCGGCTCGATCAGCTTGAGGTTCATCCGCTCGGGCAGCCCGCCGACGTTGTGGTGGCTCTTGATGACCTGGGAGCCGAAGCCGGCCGAGGCGCTCTCGATGACGTCCGGGTAGAGCGTCCCCTGGGCGAGCCACTCGACCGGGCCGATGCGCTTCGCCTCGTCCTCGAAGACGCGGATGAACTCCTCGCCGATGATGCGGCGCTTGCGCTCGGGCTCGGTCACGCCCTCCAGCCGGTCGAGGAAGCGCCGGCGCGCGTCCACGATCTCGAGCCGCAGCCCGCGGGCCACGCCCAGCTCGCGCGCCACCTCCTCGGCCTCGCCCTCGCGCAGCAGGCCGTGGTTCACCATCACGCAGGTGAGCCGCTTGCCCACGGCGCGGTGGCAGAGCGTGGCCACCACGCTCGAGTCCACGCCGCCCGAGAGCCCGCACAGGACGTGCCCGCCGGGGCCGACCCGCGCGCGGATGTCCGCGACCGCCGTGCGCAGGAAGCTCCGCATGCTCCAGCCGCCGCGCAGGCCGGCGACGCCGAAGAGGAAGTTGCGCAGCACCTGCTTCCCGTAGGGCGAGTGCACCACCTCGGGGTGGAACTGGATGAGGTGGTACGGGCGCTGCTCGTGCTCGACCGCGGCGAAGGCGCAGTTGGCGGTGTGGGCCACGCGGCGCCAGCCCACCGGGAGCGCCGCCACCTCGTCGCCGTGGCTCATCCAGGCGCGGAAGCGCTTCGGCACGTCGGCGAACAGCGCCGAGCGCCGGTCGAGCACGAAGGTGGCCATGCCGTACTCGGCGCGCGCCGCGCGCTTCAGCTCCCCGCCCATGAGCCGCATCGTCGCCTGCAGGCCGTAGCAGATGCCGAGCACCGGGCGCTTCGGCGCGTAGATCGCCGGGTCGGGCAGCGGCGCCGCGTCGCGGTAGCCGCTGGACGGCGAGCCGGAGAGGATGAGCGCGTCCGGCCGGCGCGCGGCGATGGCCGCGGCGGGCGTCGTGCCCGGCACGATCTCCGAGAAGACGCCCAGCTCGCGCACCCGGCGGGCGATCAGCTGCGTGTACTGCGAGCCGAAGTCGAGGATGAGGACCAGCTCACGCGCCATGTCGGGCCTCAGTGCCGGAACACCCGGCGGTCGGTGAACAGCATCGCCAGCCCGCGCCGGTCGCAGGCGGCGATCACCTCGGCGTCGCGCACCGAGCCGCCCGGCTGCACGAGCGCGGCGACGCCCGCGTCGGCGGCGTGCTCGACGTTGTCGGCGAAGGGGAAGAACCCGTCGCTCGCCAGCACCGTACCACGCGGGTCGTGCCCGGCGCGTCGCGCCTTCATCAGCGCCACGTCCACGGCGTCCACGCGGCTCGTCTGCCCCGAGCCCAGCCCCGCCAGCGCCGTGCCGCGCGCCAGCACGATGGCGTTGGAGCGCGCCGCCGCCGCCACCTCCCAGGCGAAGCGCAGCGCCCGCTCCTCCTCCGCCGTGGGCGCGCGCTTCGTCACCACCCGCCACGCCGGCGGCGGCCCGGCCGCGGTCCGCGAGAG
>CAZSQE010000484.1:0-2173 GCA_964608905.1 uncultured bacterium
GCCGGCGGCGCCCAGGCGCCGGGCCAGCTCCGCCGCCGGCAGGGCGCGCGGGCTGCGCGACTGCGTCGCCACCATGCCGACCGGGCCGGTCCAGGACGCCAGCACCCGGGCGATGGCCTCGACGTCCTTGTCCTGCGCCAGCGCCAGCACGATCGCCGCCGGCGGCGGCAGACCGAGGTCGCGGTCCCAGGCCGCGGCCAGCGCGGCGAAGCCGTCCGGGTTGTGCGCGCCGTCCCACCACAGGCGCGGCTCGCCCGGGCAGGGCTCGAGCCGGCCCGGCCAGCGCGCGCGGGCGAAGCCCTCCGTCACCGCCTCGGCGCCGATCTCCACGCCGCTCTCCTCGAGCAGCGACAGCGCCGCCAGCGCCGTGCGCGCGTTGGCGAGCTGGTGCCGGCCGTGCAGCGGGCAGGTGAGCTCGAGCCGGCCCCACGGCGCCACCTCGGCGGCGAAGCGCAGGCCGTCGGGCCCGTCGCCCAGCCAGCGCACCGAGGCGCGGTCGGCGGCCCGCACCAGCGGCGCGTCGCAGCGCTCGGCCACGCGCTCGACGACGTCCGCCGCCTCGCCCGGATCGACGCCCGAGACCACCGGCACGTCGCAGCGGATGATGCCGGCCTTCTCGGCGGCGATCTGCGCCGGGGTGTCGCCGAGCACGCTGGTGTGGTCGGCGCCGATCGAGGTGATGACCGACAGCGACGACTCGACCACGTTGGTCGAGTCGAGCCGCCCGCCGAGGCCGACCTCGACCACCGCCCACTCCACCTCGCGCGCGGCGAAGTCGTCGAAGGCCAGCGCGGTGCAGACCTCGAAGAAGGTGCGGTCCTTCCCCTCGGGCAGCTTCGCGACCAGCGCCAGCCGGCGCGCCAGCCGGGCCGCGTCCGCCCACTGGCCGTCCACGCGGATGCGCTCGCGGAAGTCCACCAGGTGCGGCGAGGTGTAGAGCCCGGTGCGGATGCCCGCCTCGCGCAGCACGCGCTCGACGAGCGCGCACACCGAGCCCTTGCCGTTCGTGCCGGCGACGTGCACCGAGGCCCACTCGGCGTGCGGGTCGCCCAGGGCGCCGAGCAGCGCGCGCGTGCCGTCGAGGCCGAGCTTGTCGCGCCGGCGCTCGAGACCGTAGAGGGCTTCGAGCGACTGCTGCAGGTTCACTTCGCCCGTGGCGTCTCCTTCGGCGGGCGCGCCGGCCGCGCCGCGCCGGTCGTGCCGGGCCGGACGGCGGCGAAACCGCCGGTCGAGCGCCAGAAGAACTCGAGCAGACGGGACACCTCGTCGCGCATCTGCTTGCGGTGCACGACGCGGTCCACGAAGCCCTTCTCGCGCACGAACTCGGCCCGCTGGAAGCCCTCGGGGAGCTCCTCGCCGATGGTCTGGCGGATGACCCGCGCCCCGGCGAAGCCGACCAGCGCCTTCGGCTCGGCCAGGATGACGTCGCCGAGCGAGGCGTAGGAGGCCAGCACGCCGGCGGTCGAGGGGTCGGTCAGGATGGAGAGGAACGGCAGGCGCTCGTCCTGCAGCCGCGCCAGCAGGGCCGAGGTCTTGGCCATCTGCATGAGCGACAGGATGCCCTCCTGCATGCGCGCGCCGCCGGTCGAGGAGACCACCACCAGCGCGCGGCGCTCGGCCATGGCCGTCTCGATCGAGCGGGCCACCTTCTCCCCCACCACCGAGCCCATGCTGCCGCCCATGAAGAAGAAGTCCATGATGGCCAGGCTCACCGGCTTGCCGCCGATGGTCGCCACCCCGGCGAGCGCGGCGTCGCGCATGCCGGTCTCCTTCTGCGCGTGGCGGATGCGGTCGGGGTAGCGCATCTTGGCGTCGCGGAAGCCGAGCGGGTCGCTGGCCACCAGGTCGGCCTCGCGCTCCGTGAACGAGTCGGGGTCCACGAGGAAGCCGAGGTAGACCTTGGCCGGGACCCGGAAGTGGTGGTCGCAGTGCGGGCAGGTCCAGAGGTGCTCCTCGAGCACCGACTGGAACAGCGCCTCGCCGCAGCCGTCGCACTTGGTCCACAGCCCCTCGGGGACCTCGCTGCGTTCTTCCTTCTTCCGCGTCTTGACGCGGGTCCGTTCCTTCTTGAGCCAGGACATGGTCACCCGGGGTTGGAGGTGGAGGGCGGCCCGGCGCTCCCGCCGGGACCCGGCGCGGCGCCGCCGCCGGGACCGTCCGCGCCGGACGGGTC
>CAZSQE010000485.1:0-2172 GCA_964608905.1 uncultured bacterium
CCGCCCGGCCGCCTTCCGCCGCCCGCCCGCTCGTGGGCTGGATGCGCGTGGCGTTCTCGACCGTGCGCGTCGATCAGGCGGTGCACAACGCGACCCAACTCGGCCTGCTCCTGATGCTGCTGAGCTGCTCGCTCGGCTTCCTCGCCGTGTCCTCCTTCGTGCGGCTCCTCCTGCGCCCGCTGCGCGAGGCGCGGGACCTGGCGCGCGAGGTCGCCTCGGGCCACCTCGAGCGCCGCCTGCCGGTGCGCAGCAGCGACGAGCTGGGCGACCTGGCCGTCTCCATGAACACGATGGCGGGGGCGCTCGACGCGGCCCGGGCGGCGGCCGAGAGCGAGGCGGCCGCACTCCGCACCGCCGCCTCGGCCGTGCTCGCCATCGCCGCCGGCGCCCGCGACGCGCAGGAGCCGCAGCGGCTCTTCGCCCTGGTGGCGCGCGAGCTGAAGCGGGTGACGCGGGCCCGCGCCGTGGCGCTGGCCGTCCCCGCCGAGCACGGCCGGCCCCCCGCCTTCGCGCACTTCGACCCGCCCGCGCCCTGGGGCGGGCTGGGCGACGGCCGGCCCGTGCCCGACAGCCTGGTGCGGCGGCTGGTGGGGATGGACAACGAGGCGCTGCGCCTGGACACCGAGGGCGGACTCTGCGAGTGCGAGGCGATGGCGGCCGACGGGTTCCGCGCGGTGCTGCTCGTCCCGCTGCACCTGCCCGACTCCCCCCCTGCGGTGCTGCTCGCCGCCTCGGACGACCCGGCAGCCTTCCCCGCCTCGGAGCGCGACCTGGTGCTGGCGCTCGCCAGCCACCTGTCGTCGGCCCTGCGGGCCGCCCGCCTGCAGGCGCGCCTCGAGGAGGCGTTCGAGGAGCTGCAGCGCACCCACGACTACCTCGTCCAGTCCGAGATGCTGCGGGTGGCCGGCGAGATGGCGGCCGGGGTGGCGCACGACTTCAACAACGTGCTGGGCGCCATCCTCGGCCGCACCCAGCTGCTCGGCCGGCAGATCGAGGCCGGCGAGCTGTCGGCCGAGGACCTGCGCACCTCGCTCACCGTCATCGAGCGCGCCGCGCAGGACGGCCGCGAGACCGGCCGCCGCCTGCGCCAGTTCGGGCACGTCGCCCAGGGCGGCGCGTCCGAGGCGGTCGAGCTGCCCGCGGTCCTGCGCGACGCCGTCGAGTTCACGCGGCCCCGCTGGCAGAACGAGGCCCAGGCCGCCGGCATCGGCATCGAGGTGCGCCTCGACGCCGAGCCCGGCACCTGGGTGGCCGGTCGGGCCAGCGAGTTGCGCGAGGTCTTCACCAACCTCATCCTGAACGCGGTGGACGCCCTGCCGGCCGGCGGCACCATCACCCTCACGGCGCGCGCCGACGACACGCACGTCGTCGCCGGCGTGGCCGACGACGGCGTCGGCATGGACGAGGAGACGGCGCGGCGCCTGTTCGAGCCCTTCTTCACCACCAAGGGCAACGACGGCACCGGGCTGGGCCTCTCCGTCGTCTACGGCATCGTGCAGCGCCACGGCGGCACCATCGGGGTCGAGACCCGGCCCGGCGCCGGCACGCGCATGGAGGTGCGGCTGCCCCGCGCGGCCGCGCCGCTGCTGCACGCGCCGGCGGCGGGCCCGCCCGAGACGCTGCTCGAGATGGACGTGCTGGTGGTGGACGACGACGAGGCCGTGCGCAACGTGCTGCGCGACACGGCCACGGCGCTGGGCCAGCGGGTCACCGCCTGCGGCTCGGGCGCCGAGGCGCTGGCGGCATTCCGGCCGGGCGCGTTCCAGCTCGTGCTCACCGACCTCGGCATGCCGGTCATGACCGGCTGGGAGCTGACCCGGCTGCTGCGGGCGCGGGACCCGGCGGTCACCATCGTGTTCGTGACCGGCTGGGGCGAGGCCGTGGACACGCGGGCCGCCGGCGAGACCGGCGCCGACCTCGTCATCGCCAAGCCGTTCGAGCTGGCCGACGTCGCGCGCGCCATCCACCTGGCCGGCACGCGGCTGACGGAGCGCGACGCCGAGCGCCGGGCCGCGTAGGCGGACCTCCGGGCCGGAGCGCACCCCCGCGCGTTGCCGCGCGCGGAAGCCCGGTGCTATCGTGCGCCGCGTGGAACCCGCCCTCCGCGCAGGGAAGCGCGCACTCCCGGTCGCCGTCCTCGCGCTGGCGCTCGCCGCGCTCACCGGCCCCGGC
>CAZSQE010000486.1:0-2172 GCA_964608905.1 uncultured bacterium
CCGTCGAACGCCGCCGAGCTGGCGGTGCCGGACCGGGCCGAGGTCGCCCACCGGGTGGAGCAGTGGCGCGGCCGCCTCGAGCGCGCGGCGCGCCAGGGCCTGGCGGAGCGGCGCCGCTCGCTGGCGGCGCTGACCGAGCGCTACGGCTTCCGCCGCCAGGGCGAGGCGGTCGGGCACCTGCAGCAGCGCGTGGACGAGCTGCTCGACCGCCTGCACGACGCGCTGCGCGGCCGGCTCGAGCGCGCGCGCGAGCGGGTCGAGCGGCTGGCCGCCGCCTACGGCCTGCGCGGCTGGCCGCGCACGCTCGAGGCGCACCGCGAGGTGCTCGACGACCTGCGCGAGCAGCTCGACGGGGCGCTGGGGCGCGCCGCGCAGGCCCGCCACGCGCTCGGCCTCGCCCTCGCCGACCGGCTGCGCGCGCTCTCGCCGCGCCGGGTGCTGGAACGCGGATATTGCCTCGTGCGCACCGCCGAGGGTACCTTCGTGCGCGCCGCCGGGGCGCTGGCCACGGGGCAGCGGCTCACCATCGAGTTCGCGCGCGGCGAGGCCGGCGCGCGCGTGGAAGAGGTCCGGCCGGGAGGTGATGATGGCACGTGAGAAGAGCGCGGCGGCCGCCGGCGCGCCGGATCCCGCCACGCTGAGCTTCGAGGCGGCGGTCGAGCGCCTGCAGGCCATCGTCGAGCAGCTCGAGGGCGGCGAGCTGTCCCTCGACCAGTCCATCGCCTGCTACGAGGAGGGCGTGAAGCTCTCGCGCCGCCTCACCCAGACGCTCGACGAGGCGCAGAAGCGCATCGAGCGGCTGGCGGCGGGGGAGGACGGCGAGCCGGTCACCGAACCGATGGACCTGGAAGGCGAGGCGGGGCCCGAGGCGCCCGCGGAGCCGCGCGAGGCGCGGGGGCCCGGGCCGGCGCGGCCGGCGCGCAGCCAACCCGAGCCGCCGCCGGCCGGCCCCGGCGAGCTGCCCTTCTGATGGCCCGCCCCGTCCGCGCCCGCCGCCGCGCGCCGGCGCCGGGCCGCCCCGTCGCCACGCTGGCCGACGCGTTCGAGATCTACTTCCGCGACGCGCTGACCGAGCGCTGCCCGGGGCCGCGCCGCCTGCGCGAGGCCATGCGCTACGCCGCCCTCGGCCCCGGCAAGCGGCTGCGCCCGCAGCTCGTGCTGCTGGCCTGCGACGCGGTCGGCGGGAACTGGTTCCACGCGCTGCCGGCCGCGGTGGCGGTCGAGTGCGTGCACGCCTTCTCGCTCGTGCACGACGACCTGCCGGCGATGGACGACGACGACTACCGCCGCGGCCGCCTCACCACGCACCGCAAGTACGGCGAGGCGCTCGGCGTGCTGGCCGGCGACGCCCTGCTGGCCTTCGCCTTCGAGGAGCTCGCCATGCTCGAGGGCGCCGGCGTGCCGCCCACGCGGGTGGTCGAGGCGGTGCGGCGGCTGGCCCACACCGCCGGGGCGGACGACCTGGTGGGCGGGCAGGCCCTCGACATGGCGGCCGAGCGCCGGCGGGTGAGGCGGGCCGACGTCGAGGCGATCCACACGCGCAAGACCGGGGCGCTCATGGGCGCCTGCCTGGCCCTGGGGGCCATCGCGGGCGGGGCGGACCGCCGCACCGTGAGCGTGCTCGACGACGCCGGGCGCCTCGTGGGCTTCGCCTTCCAGATCCACGACGACCTGCTGAACGCCGGCTCGACGCTGCGCCGGCTCGGCAAGCGCGCCGGCACCGACGCCGCGCGCGGCAAGGCCACCTACCCGCGGGTCGCCGGGGCGGCGGCCGCCCGCCGCCGGGCCGACTTGCTCTTGGACTCCGCCCGGGGCATCATCCGGCTGCACTGTCCGCGGCCCGCCCGTCTGCTCTCGCTGGTCGAGGCCGTGGCGGTGCGCGAGCGCTGAGGCGCCCGCGCCGGGCGTGGCTCTCGACCCCCGAACAGGGAAACGCATCTCCATGCCCAGCTTCCGCCTGACGACGCCCATACCGTCCCGCCCCGCGCTCCGTCCGCTCCCGGTCCTGCTGGCGCTGGCCATCGCCCTGCTCGCGGCCGCCGGCTGCTCCGCGCCCCTGCGCAAGCAGCTGGCCGAGAACCAGCGGCCCACCGTGCGCCTGACCTACGCGCCGGTGGACACCACCCAGCGCGAGTTCTACGTCTACCGCATGTACTGGACCGGCTTCGACGC
>CAZSQE010000487.1:0-2168 GCA_964608905.1 uncultured bacterium
GGCGCAGCGCGGCCTCCTCCTTTTCGACGCGGAAGTCGTAGGGCGCGACCACGCGCTCGCGGGCGATGTCGCCCTCGCGGTAGCGCAACCGGTCGCCGCGCCGCCCGCCCGGCAGGAAGGCGGCGACGGCGAGCACCAGCAGCACGAGCAGCACGCGCACGACGACGTGCCCCCAGCGGAAGCGGCGCGCCCGGTCGGGCAGCGCGGGCAGGACGGGCGATTCCTGGACGGTCATGGCGTCGTTCCCCCCGGCCTCAGACGGCCGGCCCCCGGGCCGCGTCGTCCGGCGCGGCCGGCGGCGGGACCGCCGCCGCCGGGGCGCGGGCCGCGCCCGGCTCGAGCGTCTCGCCCACGCCGTCCTCCTCGCGGCCGTTGGCGCGGGCGTGGTAGGTGTCGAACGCCTGCAGGATGTCGCGCACCAGCCGGTGCCGCACCACGTCCTCGGGGTGGAAGTAGACGAACTTCATCCCGCCCACGCCGTCGAGGATGCTCTGGATGCGCACCAGGCCCGAGGACTCCGGGCTCTTGAGGTCGATCTGCGTGACGTCGCCGGTCACCACCGCCTTCGAGTGCACGCCGAGGCGGGTCAGGAACATCTTCATCTGCCGCACCGTGGTGTTCTGCGCCTCGTCGAGGATGACGAAGGAGTTGTGCAGCGTGCGGCCGCGCATGAACGCCAGCGGCGCGATCTCGATGACCCCCAGCTCGATGCTCCGGCGCACGCGGTCGAGCGACATCATGTCGGAGAGGGCGTCGTACATCGGGCGCAGGTAGGGGTCCACCTTCTCCTGCATGTCGCCGGGCAGGAAGCCGAGGCTCTCCCCCGCCTCCACCGCCGGGCGCACGAGCACGATGCGGTCCACCTTCTTGCGCCGCAGCGCGCTCACCGCCGCGGCCACCGCGAGGTAGGTCTTGCCCGTGCCCGCCGGGCCGATGCCGAAGACGACGTCGAACTCCTCGAGCGCCTTCATGTACTCGGCCTGCGTGGGCGAGCGCGGCCGCACGGTGTGCCGGTCGAAGGAGTAGCCGGGCGCGCCCTCGTAGGCGTCGGCCAGGCGCCCCGCGCCCTCGCGGCGGTCGGCGTGGAGCGCCGCGGAGACGTCCGCCTCCTCGACCACCTTGCCCCGCTCGGCCAGGCCGAGGAGCTGCTTCAGCGCGGCGGCGGCCGTGGCCACGGCCGCGTCGTCGCCCGAGACCGTGAGGGTGCCGTCGCGCAGGGTGATGCGCACCGGCAGCGCGCGCTCGATCTGGCGCACGTTGCCGTCGTTGTGCCCCAGCAGGGCGATGGGATCGATGTGCTCGATGGGCAGCTTGCGCACGGTCACGTCGGGAGCCTCGATGGGGTCGGGCCCGGCCGGCCGGCCGGGTCGCGGTGGGTGGCCGAGAGACCGCCGGAAATGCGGAGACTCTCGACCCAGAAGGCCCGGGGTGGGACCGGGTCGAGAGCGTCGGGTGTGGACCGGCGGATGATGGCGGTTCTGGTCAACCTCTTGTGGTCCAATGCTCTGGCTCACTTCGGCCCGGAGCCGGCCACCCAGCGACCGGCCGTCCGTCCGCAGGCGACAGCGGGACCGTAGCATGGGGGTCCGGGAGCGTCAATTCCGATACCGGCAAGCCCTTCAGCACGTGGTGTTTATCGGCACGAATCATCCTGGAGGTGAGCCGCCCCGGACGCCCGCCCCGGAGCGAATCCTTCGTTGACACCACCTCCGCGGGCGGGCCTATCATCCCCACCTCGGGCGCGCTCCCGGCGGACACCGGTCACCGGGGCCGCAGCGCGCACGCCTCCCCCGACCGACTCCGGTCAGAAACTCCCACCGACGGGGAGTGTCGTGATAGGGAACCCCGGCCCGCGGGCCGGGTGGGTGTCCCCATAGCATGTGGCACGCACGCGGCGCCGCGCCCCCACGGAGCCCGCCGGGTGGACCCCTGGTCCACGCATCCGGCCGGTGCGCGACGCAGCGCGTGCCGGGACAGCCGCACCTCACCCGAGGTGGTCCCCATGTCGCCTGTCCGCACGTCCTCCACCGAACCCGCGGGCGTGCCGCGTGCCGCACGGCACGCCGCCGCCTTCCTCGCCCTCGCCCTCGTCGCCGGACTCCTCCTGCAGGCCGCGCCGAGCCCCGCCTGCACCGGCGCGACCGGCGGCCTCGCGCGCCGCTCCCAGC
>CAZSQE010000488.1:0-2157 GCA_964608905.1 uncultured bacterium
TCGGCGAGGCGCGCGGCGATGCCCGGCCACAGGTCCTCCGGCGGCGCCGGCGGCGGCAGGGCCGCGGCGCGCTCGCGCACCGCGCGCAGCCCGGCGACCGTGCCGGCGCAGGCGGAGCAGAGCTGCAGGTGCACGTCGAGCGCCGCCCGCTCGGCCGCGTCCAGCTCGCCGTCCACGTACTCGGACAGCCGGTCGGTCCAGGCGTCGCGCGCGTCGTCGAACACGGGTCAGTCCCCCAGGTGCCGGCGCAGCAGCATGCGCGCGCGGTGGAGTTGGGCCTTGCTGGTGCCCGGGCTGATGGACATCAGCCCGGCGATCTCGTGGTGCCGGTAGCCCTCGATGTCGTGCAGCACGAAGATGGCGCGCGCCCCCGCGGGCAGCCGGTCGATGGCCGCCTCGAAGTCGAGGCCCAGCTCGCGCCCGTCGGAGCGGCCGGGCAGGACCGCGAGGACGGTGTCGTCCGGGAGGAACCGGTCGCGGCGCGTGCCCAGCTCGGCGCGGCGCGAGAGCGCCACGTTGACCGCCACGCGGTGCAGCCAGGTGCCGAACGCCGCGTCGCCCCGGAACGTCCCGAGCTTCTGCCAGGCCCTCACGAACACGTCCTGCGTGACCTCCGTCGCCTCGTCCGCCCCGAGCATCCGCCGCACCAGGCCGTGGATGCGCCCGACGTGCGCGCGGTAGAGCCGCTCGAAGGCACGGGTGTCCCCCGCCGCGGCCGACGCCGCGTCGCGCAGGTCCGCCGCCTGCGGAGCCGGCTCGGCCACTCCGCCGGCGCCGGTCGGCCGGGGTTCGGACTCCATGCACCCTCTTGGACGGCCCGTCCGGGCCGGAAGGTTGGAAGGACGCGGGGGGCGCCACCCGGGCAGAGCGAACCCGGGCCCACCCCCGGGGAGGCCCTCGGGCAGTCTACGGCCGCGGCCGGCGCGAGGTTGCGCGCCGGACCCTGCAACCTTTCCGGGGGCTGGAGCGGTCATAGGAGCGGGGCGGGGAAACCCGCCGCCCACCGAGTGCGTATCCGGAACAGACCGGGATGTGCCGCCCGCCGTACCCAAGGAGCCGCCCATGAAGAGCGCAGTCCTGTCCCCGTCGGGCCTCCAGCAGGAGGCCCGCCGCCGCACGATCCTCACCGGCCTGGCCATCCTCACCGCGCTGGGCATCCTCCTCATCGGCCTGCTGGCCGACGCCTCGCTGATGGCGCTCACCGCCAGCGCCGCCACGCCGCCCGAGCGCTTCGTCCTGCGCGGGGAGCGGGTCGAGATCTCCGACCTGGCCGGCACGGTGCGCGTCGTGCCCGGCCCCGGCACGCGGACCGAGGTGATCGTGACGCGCGGCGGCCGGGACGCCGAACGGCTGTTCGTGAAGCAGGACGAGGTCTCCGGCACCTCGCGGCTGCGCATCGGCATGCCCGGGCGGAGCCTCGTCTACCCGGGGCGGGAGCACTCCGGCCGCACCACGATCATGGTGGACCGGGACGGCTGCCTGCCCGGCCGCGGCGCCGGCCAGCGCCGCATCACCATCTCGCGCGGCGGGCGCGGCCCGCAGGCGTGGGCGGACCTCGAGGTACGCGTGCCGCGCGGACAGCGGCTCGTCGTCCGGCTCGGCGTGGGCCGGGCCGAGGCGCGCGACGTGGACGGCGACCTGACGCTGGACGCGGCCGCGGCCTCGGTCGCCAGCGAGGGCACCAGCGGCCGGATCGTGGTGGACACCGGCTCCGGGAGCGTGGCCCTGCGCCGGCACCGCGGCGACGCCTCGGTGGACACCGGTTCCGGCGACGTGGAGGTGGAGGACGTGCAGGGCGGCAGTCTCTCGGTGGACACCGGTTCCGGCTCGGTCACCGGCGGCGGCGTGACCGGCGACGAGCTGCGGGTGGACACCGGCTCCGGCTCGGTGCGCATCGACGAGGTGCGCGCGCGCACCGTGCGGGTGGACACCGGCTCGGGCGGCGTGAGCCTGGCCCTCGCCGGCCAGCCCGAGTCCGTGCACGTGGACACCGGCTCGGGCGGCGTGACCATCACCGGCCCGGCCGACCTCTCGGCCACCGTCGAGCTGGAGACCGGCAGCGGCGGCATCGATCTGGGCTACACCGTCTCCCGCCTGAAGCGCGAGCACGGCTACCTGCGCGGCACCATCGGCGACGGCCGGGCGCGCATCGAGGTG
>CAZSQE010000489.1:0-2155 GCA_964608905.1 uncultured bacterium
CGCGCTCTCCGGCTGTTCCGTGGCCGAGGCGAAGACCAGCTGCCGCCCGGGCGGCGCGGCCCGGACGATCGCCTCGATGGCGGGCAGGCCCTCCCCGGTCAGCGACCGGTCCGCCTCGTCGATCACGACGGTCCCGACCGCCTGCGCCTTCAGCTTGCCCATGCCGATCAGCTCGCGGATGCGGCCCGGCGAGCCGACCACGATGTGCGGCTTCGTCTTCAGCTTGTCGAGCTGGCGGTCCATCGGCGTGCCCCCGATGAGCAGCAGCGTGCGGACCGGGCGGGCGGCGTTCTGCGCCAGGTCGCAGCACTGCCGCTGGATCTGGATCGCCAGTTCGTGCGTGGGCGCGACGATCACGGCCTGCGTCGCCGCCAGCTTCGGATCGAGCCGGCTGAAGATCGGCAGCAGGTAGGCCAGCGTCTTGCCGGTCCCCGTCCCGGAGTTCAGGTAGGCGTCCCCGCCGGCCAGCAGCACCGGCAGCGCCGCCACCTGGATGGCCGTCGGCTCGGTGATCCGCTGCCGGGCCAGGGCCGCGACGAGGTCGGGGCTCACGTCGAGTTCAGCGAACGTCATGGAGCCGCCTGGGCGGGAGTCGTTGCACGCGCGGCCAGCGCGAGGGGAAGAGGAGTCGGCCGGGCCCGACCGTAGCACCTTTCCCCCGGAGGGGCGATGGTCGGCGCGCCCGCACGCGGAGTGGAGTAGACTCGGGGCCGACCGCCCTCCGCTCCAGGGCGTCGGCCGCCCCCGTCCACGGAGGGACCTTGTCCGACCTCTTCGCCCCCGCCTCCTCCGCCCGCGCCACCGATCCCCAGCAGGTGCTCGAGGGCGTCTTCGGCTTCCGGGAGTTCCGCCCCGGGCAGCGCCTGGTCATCGACGCCGTGCTCGCGGGGCGCGACTGCATCGCGGTGATGCCGACCGGCGCGGGCAAGTCGCTCACCTTCCAGGTCCCGGCGCGCATCCTGCCCGGCGCGGTGCTGGTCATCTCGCCGCTCATCTCGCTGATGAAGGACCAGGTGGACGCGCTGAGCCGGGTCGGCTTCCGCGCCGCGGTGCTCAACTCGACCGTCGAGTTCGAGGAACGCCGCCGGCGGCTCGCGGCGCTGCGCCGCGGCGAGCTGGAACTCGTCTACGTCGCGCCCGAGGGGCTCGAGGGGACGCTGCGCGACCTCATCGCCGGCTGCCGCATCGGCCTCGTGGTGGTGGACGAGGCGCACTGCATCAGCCACTGGGGCCACGACTTCCGGCCCGCCTACCGGCGGCTCGCGGGCCTCAAGGGCCAGCTCGGCGACGTGCCCGTGCTGGCGCTCACCGCGACCGCGACCCGGCGCGTCGCGGACGACATCGTCGGGCAGCTCGGCATGCGCGACCCCGTGCGCCACCAGGGCTCGTTCTTCCGCCCCAACCTGGTCATCACCGCGCAGCGGAAGGGCGACGCCGGGCCGCCGCGCGGCGCGGGCGCCGGGGCGCGGCCCGCGGGCGTGCGCCGCGACTCGCGGCGCGACATCCTCGGCGTCGTCCGCCGCCACGCCGGCGAGAGCGGCATCGTCTACTGCCTCTCGCGCCGCGCCGTGGACTCGCTCACCGCCTGGCTCGCCGGGCACGGCGTGCGCGCGCTGGCCTACCACGCCGGGCTCACCGACGAGGCGCGCCACCGCCACCAGGACGCCTTCGCGCGCGACGAGTGCGACGTGGTCGTCGCGACCGTGGCCTTCGGCATGGGCATCGACAAGAGCAACGTGCGCTTCGTCGTCCACCGCGACATGCCGCGGAGCGTGGAGGCCTGGTACCAGGAGATCGGCCGCGCCGGCCGCGACGGGCTCGAGAGCGACTGCGTGCTGCTCTACTCGTGGGCCGACGTGATGGGCTACGAGGGCTTCCTCGAGGGGATCGAGGACCCCCGGCTGCGCGCCGAGACGCGGGCCAAGACCGTGGAGATGTTCCGCCTCGCCGACCGCGGCGGCTGCCGCCACCAGGCCATCGCGCGCTACTTCGACGAGGCCATCGCGCCCTGCGGCGGCTCCTGCGACGTCTGCCGCGGGACGGGGATCGAGGACGTGGTGGCGAAGGCGCCGGCGCGGCGCGCGGGGCGGGCGGGCGGCGCAGGCGAGCTGCCGGAGCAGGCCGCCGCGGCGGGGTCGCGTCGCGCCAGCGGGGC
>CAZSQE010000490.1:0-2155 GCA_964608905.1 uncultured bacterium
TCGAAGCCGGCAGGATGGATATCAACCCGAAACCGTTTTCCATCCGTCTGGACCCAGTCGCCGGCGGCGTCCTGCTGGGCCGGCGGTCGTTGGGCGGCCTTCTGTGCCTCGATCATCTGAGCGTACTGGGCGCGTCGGGCGGCGATGATCGTCTCCGTCGGCGGGAGCATGTCCACGCGGGCGAGTGCGGCCAGTGCGCAGCTGTAGACCTCGGCGTCGCGGTAGTCCCAGCGGCCGCCGGGGTGGATGGGTTTCCATGCGCGGACGGGGCGGGAGCCCTGGCGGTCGATGACCTCCTGGGCGTTGGCGAGTTCCCGCTCATACTGTGGGTCCTCGCGCGTATTCAGCAGCCAGAGTTCCCGCTCCGTGGCGGCGGGCCGGTCGGAGGGTTTCTCTCTCGGGATGCCCGCGTGCACGTAGTCGTTCAGTACGCTCTGCCAGTGGTAGCGCGCGAGGCACCAGAGTTGCACCTCGCGTTTGCGTTTGATCTGGGGCCGCGAGGGGTCCACGTTGTCGGCCAGGATGCCGCGTCCCAGCCAGAGGAAGCCGCCGGTTCGGCTGGCGGCGAAGCCTTTGATGAGGCGGACGGCGGACTTGTGTTTCTGGCCCCAACGGTACACCTCCATGGTGCGGGAGGAGTCGGCGCCCTCGTCGGTCGTGCCGCCGGTGTCGATCCCGACGAGTTCGACGTTGAGTGGGCCGCAGGTGGGGTCCTCGCACTTCCAGGGTTGGCGGGCGAGTCGTTCGAGTTCGGCGAACGTGCCCACGCGGCCATGCCAGACTCGCTGGGAGAGGTAGTCTTCGCCCCAGGCGCGGAGGACCACGATGAAATGGTCGATCTGCGTATCGACGGACATGAGGAGTTTGCCGGCCCAGGCGGGGACGGTGCCTTCGGGAAGCGTGGCGCGTGTGACCTTGCCGCGGAAGATCGTTTCGTCCACCTTGGCGAGCTGCTGCTCGAAGACGCGGCCGAGTGTTTCGGTGACGAAGATGAACATCTTGCCGCGGTCGTGCTGGGCCTGAATGAACTCGGCGGCGATGCCGGAGAGCGTGACGCCCAGGAGGGAGTAGGCGGCCCAGATGCGCATGCCGATCGTGGAGCCGCGGGGGAAGGCGTCGAGCGCCTCGGCGTCGAAGATGGCGCCACTGCCGGCGGGGTCGGAGGGGCGCGGGCGGCCGAGGTCGTCCACGCCGGCGGTGCCGATGACGACGCCGTCGCGGTCGGCGCGGGTGGAGGTGCACCACCTGCCGGAGCGGAGGATGGCGGGTCGTTGTTCCTCCAGCCAGCGGCCCGCGCAGTGGCGGCACTCGTACTGGGCGTGGTCGACGTCCTCCAGCACCCAGGCGGCCCAGGCCCGGCGGTCGGCCCGAAAGGCGGGTTCGGGGTGCTGGAAGCGGATGTGGTCGAACTCCAACACCTGCCAGGCCCCGCAGTGGGGGCAGGGCAGATGGAACTCCAGGAGGAAGCGGGCGGCGTGGACCTGTGCGTCGATCTCGGAGAGGGCGTCCAGGGGCGTGGAGACGGCGATCATGCGTGCCCGCTCGCCGAAGGTGCGGGTCCGCTTCATGGCGGCGCCGACGAGGTCGCGGGTCTGGCCGAGTCGGGCGGTGGCGAGGGCGCACTCGTCGAGTTCGTCGATCAGGGCGAGGCGCCAGGGGTCGCCCTTGGTGGTGGTGGGGCTGCCGGCCCAGGCGAGCCAGAGGAGGAAGGCGTTGACGAGGCGGAGCATTTCCTTTTGGAGGTCGGCGCGGCGGCCGGTGAGGAGGCCGGCGAGTCGGGGCGTTTCCTCGAAGAGGGGGATGATGCGTTCGGAGATGATCTTGCGGCCCTTCTGCTTGTCGGGCAGGACGAGGCCGACGGGGTCGGGCTCCAGGTCGGCCATGTAGCCGAGGATGTTGCGTAGGACCTCGGAGACGCCGAGTTGGGAGGCCTTCTCGACGAAGGCGGCGGTGACGCCGGGCTTGAAGGGGATGTCCATGATGCCGCGAAGGTACGGGGCGAGGTCGTTGTGCCAGGGGCCGGGGGTGTCGGACTCGCCGTCGCGCAGGACGCGGTGGGCCTCGGCCCATTCCGAAGGCTTCAGGGGCGGCGGTACGTGCCAGTCGAGTCGCTCGCGGTCGGTCCAGACGACGGCGCGCGGGCGGCCGCGTGGGC
>CAZSQE010000491.1:0-2136 GCA_964608905.1 uncultured bacterium
CCGGCGGAGAGCTGCCCGAGCGTGGCGAGGCGCTCGTGGCGCCGCAGCTCCTGCTGCATGCGCCGCGGCTGGGTGAGGTCGCGCAGCACGAGCAGGACCTGCGGCGGACGACCGAGGCGGTAGCCGCGCAGCAGCACCGGGACCTCGCCGCCCCCGGGTGCGGCCAGCAGCAGCTCGCGCTCGGTGGTCGCGGCGCGGTAGGTCTCGGCCACCGGGTCGTCGCCGGGGACCACGGCGCGCACCAGCGCCGCGGCGGGCCGCCCGCGCAGGGAGCCGCGCACGCCCAGCAGCCGCTGCGCCGCCGCGTTCGCCGCGGCCACCCGCCCGCGCGGATCGAGCAGCAGCACGGCGTGGTCCGCGTCGGCCAGGAGCAGCCGGCCGGCGGCCTCGAGCGGGGCCGCGTCCCGCGCGCGCGGACGCGCGATGCGCTTCGTCACCGTGGATGCTCCATCGTCCGCGCAGTATCGCAGAGGCGGACGGCAAACGAAAAGCCCGCCGGTCCCCCGGCGGGCGTCCGCGCCCCGGTCCTGCTAGGAGTCGGTGAACTCCTCGAGCAGCGCGTCCAGCAACCGCTCGCGCACGTTCTCCCGGTCGTAGTAGCCGGCGGCGATGCGGGCCCGGACCGCGTTCACCCGCGCCCAGCGCACCCCGCCGGCGTCGTCGCGACGCGGCGTGCGGTACTCCCGCGGCACCAGCTCCATGCGCGCGCGCCCCTGCGAACCGCGGTCCATGCCCCTCCTGCGCCGCGCCTCGTCCGGCCGGCCTGCGGCCGCGCGGCCCGCATCGGCCGCGCCGGCTTGCGGGTCAGGCCGGGCCGCCCGTCCTGCCGGGCTCGCCGCCGGGCTTCGGCGTCTCCGGCTCGCCCGGCCGCTCGCGCTGCGCGCGCCGGTTCTCTTCCTGGATGCGGGCATAGATCTCTTCCCGGTGGACCTTGACCTCGGGCGGCGCCTCGATGCCGAGCTTCACCTGGCCCGAGCGCACCTCGAGGACGGTGATCTTGACCGCGTCCCCGATCCGGATGTTCTCGCCTAACTTCCTTGTTAGGACCAGCATCTTGCAGCCACCTCCGCGCCTATACGGGGCAGACCTCACCCCTCCACCACAACGTATCGGCTTGGACCAGCAGCGACTTAAGGCGAGAATAGACAGAATCGCGCGCCCGTCAAAGTCCCCGCGCGGCGGCGCACGACGCCGGGCGGCCGCTCCCACCCCCGCGGCACGGCGTCCGGCGACGGGTGGAGGGGCGCAGGGCGACCCCGGCGGGCGGGCGTCATGTCCTCGCGCGGCAAGGTCTTAGGAGCCGGGCGCCGCTCAGTGGGCCCAGCGGCCCGGAGCGCCGAAGCGGTCGTACCCGTACTGCAGGGGCGAGCGCAGGTCCTGGTACTCGACCCGGAAGGACATCCCCGGGCTCGGCTGGTAGGCGACCTGGAAGCCCTGCAGGTAGAACGACGAGGAGTTGCGGCTCGTGTTGCCGCCCCACGCGTTGCCGAGGCTGACGCTCATCGCCACCGGAGCCTTGAAGCCGTAGCTGAGCGTCGTGGTCTGCAGCGCGCTCGTGCCACGCGCGCCCCACGACGAGCCGACCGCCACCGTGGTCGACACGTGGAGCCGCGAGGGATCGAACCAGTCGCGCGCCAGGCCGAAGGCGCTGACCGGCACGCGCGGGGTGAACAGCGAGGCGCCGCCGGGGGCACCGGCGCGCACCGGGGACGCGGCGAGCGCGAGCAGCATGGCCGCCGACAGGACGGGCACTGCGATCCAACGCGGGTTCATGGCTCCGACGTTACGGACACCTCACCCCGGCTGTCAACCCCGGAACGGCCCCGGGGTGGAGCGGGAATGCGGAACCCGCACGGCCTCGGCCGTGCGGGCCCCGGTCCCGGCACGTCGAACGTCAGGGGATTGTCAGCTCTCCAGCTTGAGCACGATGCGCAGGACGATCTCCTGCGTCGCGCCGGCCTTGATCGTCACCGGCACGACCAGTTCGCCCGCCGCCGCCACGGCCTCGACCGTCGCGGTCGCCGCCGGCGCGGCGGCCGGTCTCGGCTGCGGCGCCGCGGGGCCGTCGCCCGACGGAGCCGCGGCCAGGCGCTGCGGCAGGGGCGGCACGCCCGCCGCCGCCGCCACGGCCTTCAC
>CAZSQE010000492.1:0-2134 GCA_964608905.1 uncultured bacterium
AGCAGGTCCACCGCCTGGTGAAACGCGGCGTCGGTGGCCCACGCGGGGCTGTAGCCGAGCTCGCCGATGATGGCGGCCAGCAGCGAGCGCCGGGTCATGCCGTCTACGGCGGCCACGTAGGTGAGGCCGTGATCCGCTGCGTACTTTTGGGCCGTTACGGTTTTGCCGGTGCCGTAGGCGCCGTAAACGAGGCCCATTTCGGCCTTGCGCCGGCCGTCGCCCCGTACGGCGTCCATGCCGGCGACGAACTCCCGGACGTTTTTGGTGGTTGCGAAGACCTTTTTCACGGGGTACCCTCCTTGCTTCTATGCGGCCCCCGGGTGCAGCCCTGGGGGGCGCAGGTTCGGCCCGGGGCGTCCTCCCCGGGCCGTTCTTGTTTTGGCGTCTGCTCGCGTGGCTATTTGGCGAGCAGGTGCAGGGTGTCTTCCATCTCCATGAGCTGCCGCACCGCTACGCTGTCGCGGTACACCTCGCCCAGGTGCTCTCGCTCGGCTTCGGTGAGGGGCCGGTTCTTTCCCATGCGCCGGTAGTGGTCGTAGGCGTCGAGGGGCCGGGCAAAGAACAGGGGCATGGCGACTACGTTGGGGGCGTTTTGTGGCACGGGGGCCGTGGCCGCCGCGGGGGTGGTGAGTTCGTCGCGGTCGGCTTCGCGGTCGTCCGCGGCCAGGGCCCGGGTGGCTTCGTCGAGGGCGTGAGTGGTGACGCGCTCCACCTGGTGGGTGTGCAGGTCGATCACCTTGGCGGCTTGCTCTTCGCGGTAGACCAGATACTCTTCGGCCACGGCTTCTAGGGCCTGGGCGCGGATCTCCTTTTTGGCTTCGGCCACTTCCTCGCGCAGCATCTTTTTCTGGGTGGCCTTGACCCGGGCCCTAAACTCCGCGCGGTCGGCCTGGGGCGCGTGGGGGTCCTCCGCCCAGCAGATGAACTCCTTGAGGCCGGTTTCGGGGTTGTTGCCGTAGATGCACACCCGCGAGAGGTCGGCGGGGTCGAGCGTTACCTGCACGCGCTCTTTTTCGCGGCCGGCCAGTTCTGTGGCGTGGTAGTGGCGGTTTTCTACACGGACCCCGCGCTGCCCGACCACGCGCCAGCCACCGTCGCCGGGTACCTCCCACAACAGCAGGTCGAGCGCGTGCTCGTCGGCGAGGCGCCGCACCGGGCCGGTCCACGAGCGCAGGCGCTCGGCGGGTGAAATCCCCCCCAGGCCCCGGTGAGGGTTGTGGTGGTAGACGCTGTCGCACCAGCGGTCACAAAACTGTTGCAGCTCGGCCGACGACAGGCCCACGGCGATGCTCTCGCCGGGGGTGCCCAGGCGCGTGGCAAACGTGCGGCGGGCTTCGATGTCCTTGCGCTCGGCCACGGAGTGCCCGACAAACCCCGGGCAAAGCTCGACCAGTCCATGGTTGAACGTCTTGAAAAAGCTCTCCACGTGCGGCTTTTGGTCGGGCCGGAACGGGTCGCACAGCCAGTGATCCACGTCGAGCGAGGCAAACACCCGGCACAGGTGCGCGCTGGTGTAGTCCTGCCCGTTGTCGGTTTTGGCGGCTTCGGGCAGGCCCCAGTCGAGCACCGATCGGCGGGCGAGCGCCGCGATGGCCACGGAGCGGCTGGTGGGGGTGACTTGCAGCTTGGCCCGCCGGCTCCATACGTCGATCACGCCCACCAGGGCTTGCCGGCCGTCGGTGCAGATGAGGTCGGCCGGGGAGCTGTCGAACTCCCAGAGCTGGTTGAGGGCGTCGACCTCGGCGTCGGCCCGGCCGGTGATGAACGCGTGGGTGCGCCGCCATTCGTCGGGGTTGACGAAAAAGGCATAGAGGCTCGTGTGCTCGGCCTTCCAGCGGGTGAGGTAGCGGCGGATCGCTGCTTCGTGGGGGGCCGCGTCGCGAAACCGGGCCCGGCACAGCTCGGCAATGCTGCGGGCGTGCAGGTGGGGCCGGTCGCAGACGTTGGACACGACGAACTTTTGGATCACCGGGGGCACGCTGGTGACGCGCCGGTTGGGCGCGCGGTACGCCGGCGCCAGCCCGGTGATGCCGTGCTCGTCGCGGGCCTCGCGCCACCTCATGAGTGTGGCGTACGAGAGCGCCTCGCGCTGCCCCGCTACCGCCTGGCGTACGGTGTCGCCCAGGTCGATGCG
>CAZSQE010000493.1:0-2126 GCA_964608905.1 uncultured bacterium
CGCCTGCGCTACGCGGCCACCGAGCGGACGACGCTGCGGCTGGGCTACCAGCTGTCGCGCACGAACGACATCGGCATCCCCGGGCTGTCGTTCGTCGAGCCCGACGCGACGCAGCTCTACCGGTTCGCGTTCTACGACCGCGACCACGTGAGCGCGGCGGCGGAGCACACCTACCCGGACATCTGGCTCAAGGACACGCGGGTGAGCGTCTACTGGCAGCGCGAGCGGCGCGACTTCTTCTCCGACCAGGAGGTGCTGGCGTCGCGCTTCGCCGACGGCCAGTTCGGGCTGCCGCCGGCCCCGGCCATCCCCGCCGGCGCGGCCTCGGTGAGCCAGGTGCAGGACCGCTACTTCACGACGGACACCTACGGGTTCCGGACCCAGCTCCACGCCGGCGAGCCCGGCCGCTACCGGCTCACGGCGGGCGTGGACGCGGCGCGCGACCTCACCGCGGGCGAGAACGTGCGCTTCCGCACCTGGTACGGCGCGGACGGCGAGCCGGTCGCGCCGACCTCGCTGCGGCTGTCCTCGTCCATGCCCGCCGGGCGGTTCGACAACGCGGGCGTCTTCGCCCAGCTCGAGGTCACGCTCGGCCGCGGCCTGCGGCTCGAGGCGGGGCAGCGGCTCACGCGCTACCGCTACCGCACCGACGCCAACCCGGCCTACGGGTTCACCGCCGCGCGGCTCGACCAGGACGCCTGGTCGAACTCGCTGGGCCTGGCCTGGACCCCGGCGCGCGACCTCCACCTGACCCTGGGCGCGGCGAACGGCTACCGCCAGCCGACCGCGCAGGACCTCTACTACAACGGGTACGGCTCGGTGGGACTGGTGCTCGGCTCCCCCGACCTCGAGCCGGAGCGCAGCAGCTCCTTCGACCTCGGCCTGCGCTGGGCGGCGGGCGCGCTCGGCCTGGCCGGGAACCTCTTCTACTCGAACTTCGACGACCTCATCAGCGCCGTCCCGCTGTCCCCGGGCACCTACCAGTACACGAACGTCGCCACCGCCCGCATGTGGGGCGGCGACGTCGAGGCGCAATGGCGCT
Source organism: uncultured bacterium (assembly GCA_964608905.1). Lineage (GTDB taxonomy): Bacteria > Eisenbacteria > RBG-16-71-46 > RBG-16-71-46 > RBG-16-71-46 > JANXPZ01. Next base: position 1,043 of record CAZSQE010000493.1, read on the forward strand.
TCCACCCGCGCTGGACGGCGCGCACGGCGCTGGGCGGACAGGTCGGCGACGTCACCAGCCGGGAGGCGATCCTCGAGTTGTACGGCCTCGCCGCCGACCGGGCGCCGCTGGGCATGGTGCCGCCCTTCAAGGGCACGGCGGGCCTGCGCTGGTCGGACCGCGCCGGCCGCCTCTGGGCCGAGGCGTCGTCGCGCTTCGCGTGGCGCACGAACCGCCTGCCGCCGCCGCTGGCCGGCGTCGAGGAGTTCTCCACCTTCAAGAAGGAGTGGATCGTGGGCGACCTCTTCGGCGGCGTGAACCTGCCGGGGGGCCGCCGCCTGGTCGCCGGGGTGCGGAACGTCACCGACCGGCGCTACCGGCCCGCGCTCAGTTCGCTGCCCGCCCCCGGCCTCTCGGTGGTGGGCTCCGTCGGCACGGACTTCTGACGGGCGCGGCCGTCCCCCTTCCGGCCTGCAGCCGCGGCCCGGACCGGCCGATAACCCATCCGCACCCATCCGCGGGGGCGGGCAAGCCCCGGCGGCGGCGTCCCGTCCGCCCGGACGGGGCTGCCCGGGCCCGCGCGACGCGCGGGCACCTCGCGGGAAAGGACACCGGATGATCGACGCCGACGGAGCGCAGCGCGCGCGCGAGTGGCTCGAGCGGCAGCTGGCCGAGCTGGGCCAGCTGCGCAACGCGACGCGGCGCGACCCGACCTTCAAGAACTGGCGGCAGCAGACGCTCACCGTCATCCAGCGCGTCTGGCCGGGCGACACCCGCCGCTGCGAGCGCTTCCGCCGCATCCCCTTCACGCCGCCGAGCGCGCACGCCAACGAGCGGCAGGTGCGCGAGTACTACGAGCGCGGCTGGGGCGAGGCGGGCATCCTGCTGCGCGAGCTGCTGGCCGAGGTCAACCTGCTGGGCCTGCCGCAGGTGCAGCCGGGCGGCTACGCGGACGCCGCCCCGCCCGGGTGCGCGCCGGTGCTGGACCTGCCCGCCGGGCCGCCGCCGGCCGCCGCGCCCACGCCCGCGCCCGAGGACGGCGAGAGCCGCCGCGACGACTTCGGCCGCTCCATGGCGCGGCCGAAGTCGTCGCGGCGGCTCTCGC
>CAZSQE010000494.1:0-2119 GCA_964608905.1 uncultured bacterium
CCGGCCCCTCCCACGGCCAAGCCCGCCGCGGAGGTCCTGGCCGGCACCGGCACCATGCTCCACACCGACCGCTTCACCCTCCCCCCCCTGACGTCCTTCGCCCAGGTCCAGCGCGAGGCCATCCTCCACGCCCTCGAGCGCACCGGCTGGCGGGTGAGCGGGGCGCGCGGCGCGGCCGCTGCGCTGGGGCTCAAGCCGACGACGCTCGAGTCCAAGATGAAGAGGCTGGGCATCCGCCGCCCCAGGAGCTGACACCGGCCCCGGGCCGCGTGGCGCGGCCGGGGTGCCGCGGCACAATCGCCGAGGCCGGAGGGGGCGCACCGTCGCGGGGCGCGCCTGCCTATCCGGGGCGCGGCGCTGGGCGACCGTTTCGCCGCGCCGCGACCGTCTCGAGCGACCCGGAGCACCCCACCGCTGCGCGACGAGGCCGCACCCACCCGCCCACGCCGTTGGCACCGATGTCAACGACATAAACGATTGCAAACAAGACAAATAACTACTTGACGCGGTGATCTCTAAAGGCGTATTCATCCCCCGCCCGGCCCCGGGGAGAGGAAGGGAGGTGAGGAGGATGAAGCAGGGTCGGAGGGCGCTCGCGCTGTGCGCGATGGTCGCCCTGATGGCCGTGGCCGCGACGGCGGTCCCCGCGCTGGCGGCGCGCAAGTCCAGCGCGCCCGCCACCACCGCGTCGGCCAAGGCGAAGCAGACCACCCGGCAGTTCACCGGGGTGGTGACGGCGCTCGACAAGACCAGCATCACGGTCGAGAAGGGCGGCAAGAACGCGCGTACGATGGTGTTCACCCGGAGCGCCGAGATGCGCACCGTCGGCGGTGACCTGGAGAAGGACAGCCGCGTGACCGTCCACTACCGCACCGAGGGCCGCGAGACGGTCGCGGTGCGGGTGGTGGTGAAGCCCGCGGACGGCGAGACCGCCAAGCGCTGAGCAGATCCCGGCCCGGGCGCGCTCCCGCGCCCGGGCGCGGGCCACCTTCCCCGGGCACCTTCCCGCTTGGCAATCCCGCGGCCGTGCGACATCCTGCGCGCATGCTGCTCGCCTCGCGGATGGGGATCCCCTTCGCCCTGGTCGTGCTCACCGTGAGCGCCGCCCAGGCGCCCGGGCCGACGGAAGCGGTCGTCCCCGCGGGCGCGACGGCCGCAGCGCGCGGCCTGCCGCCCCCGCCCGCCGCGGTCGCGCCGGACGGCGCGCCGCTGTTCACCGACGACTTCCGCACGCTGGACTCCTGGCAGGCCGACCGCGAGGGCGTCTGGAGCGTCGCCGACGGGGTGCTGTGCGGCCACCTGCCGGACGGCCGCCAGCAGCGCTCGTTCCTGGTCACCGGCTCCGACGACTGGCAGGACTACGCCGTGGACGTGGACGCCTGCCAGGTGCGCGGCGTGGACAAGGGCGTGGCTGTCTGCGTGCGCGGCGGCCGCGGCGTGGCGGTGGACCTGCGCGGCGGCGACTACCAGGACGTGCTGCTCTACCGCCGGGAGGTCCCGCTCGGCAGCGCGAAGGTCGCCAACGCCGACAGCGCCTGGCACCACCTGCGCGTCGAGACGCGCGGCGCGCGCTACGCCGTGTGGGTGAACGGCGCGCGCGTGCTCGACCGCCGCGACCCGCTGCGCGCGATGCGGCGCGGGCGCATCGCGCTGGCCGCCTACACCGGCGGCCACGGCGAGTGCTCCGTCCTCTACGCCAACCTCTTCGTCACCCGGCTCGCGCCGGCGCGCTGACGCCGCGCCCGACCGGCGCGCTTTGCGCCCCGCCGGACGCACCCCTACACTGCCGCGACCTTCGATCGTCCGCTCGTCCGCACCACCCCCCACCCGCGAGCCCATGTCCGACGCCACGCCCGCCACGCCCGACCTGATTCTCCCGCTGCCGCGCGAGCTCGCCGCCGAGCTGCTGGCGATCGCGCGCGGTCAGGGCGCCGAGTTCGCCGAGGTCTACGCCGAGCGGGCGGTGCTCTCGGCCTTCAGCCTCGAGGAGCAGCGGGTCCGCACCTCCGAGTACGGGCTGGGCCAGGGCGTGGGCGTGCGCGCGCTGATCGGCGCGCAGACCGGCTACGCCTACGCCGACGGCTTCGCGCCCGACGACCTGCGCGAGGCGGCGCGGGTG
>CAZSQE010000495.1:0-2111 GCA_964608905.1 uncultured bacterium
GACCTGACCTGGCTGCCGGGCGACGACCTCACGCCGGCGCGGCTGGCGGCGCGGGCGCGCGAGGTGGCGCGGGCGGCGGGGGCGAGGGTGCGCGTGCTGGACGTGCCGGCGCTCGAGCGGCTCGGCATGAACGGCGTCCTCGGCGTGGGGCGCGGCAGCGCGCACCCGCCGCGCTTCGTCGTGCTCGAGCGCGGCCCGGCCCGCGGCGCGCGCGCGGTCCCCACCGTGGTGGTGATCGGCAAGGGCGTGACCTTCGACACCGGCGGCATCTCGCTCAAGCCGCGCGACGGCCTGCAGGAGCTGAAGGACGACATGGCGGGCGCGGCGGTCGTGCTCGGGCTGTTCGCCGGGCTGCCGCGCGGGCGGCTCCCCGTGCGGCTGGTCGGGCTCATCCCGGCGGCCGAGAACATGCCGGACGGGCGCGCGCTCAAGCCGGGCGACGTGCTGCGCATGATGAGCGGCGCCACGGTCGAGGTCACCAACACCGACGCCGAGGGCCGCCTGTTGCTGGCCGACGCCCTCACCTACGCGCGGCGCTGGCCGGGCGCGACGGTGCTCGACGTGGCCACGCTCACCGGGGCCATCGGCGTGGCGCTCGGCCCCTACGGCGCCGGCCTGTTCACCGCCGACGACGCGCTGGCCGCGGAGCTCGCGGCCGCGGGCGAGGCCGCCGGCGAGCGGGTGTGGCGCATGCCGCTGTCCGACGTGTTCGACCGCGACCTGGAGAGCGACACCGCCGACCTGGTGAACGCCCACGCCACCCGCGAGGGCGGCGCCTGCGTGGCCGCGCGCTTCCTGCAGCGCTTCGCCGGCGACCGGCGCTGGGCGCATCTCGACATCGCGGGCGTGGCCCGCGCCCCGGTGGAACGCCCGCACGAGCGGCGCGGCCCCACCGGCTACGGCGTGCGGTTGCTGCTGGAGTGGCTGGAGCGCACGCGCGGCGTGGGCTAGCGGCGGGAACGGGTCGGCGCGGCGCTGGCCGGCCGGGACTACTTCGTCCCGGGCGGGGGCTCTTCCTCGCGCGCGGGCGGGCCGGCGGCGGCGGGCGGGTCGCGCTCGGCGCGGATGCCGGTCCGCTCCTGCAGCAGCCGCAGCATGTGCCCGTCGGAGGTGAACCAGGCCTCGACGGTCGTCTGCTGGTCCCCGATGAGCAGCTTGCGGGCCTCCACCGCCTGACCGTTCCAGGTCAGCTCCTCGGTCCCCGCGTCCGTCACCGTGCCCACGACCACCGTGTCGCGGGCGCCGAGGACCACGATGTTGATCGGTCGGCGGTCGAAGGTGCGGCCCTGCATCGTCCAGCCGATGTAGCCGAAGAGCGTGAACAGCGGCGCGTCGAGCACGTACAGGCGGCCCGGCGGACGGGCCAGGGCGTCGCCGGTGCCCCACCCGTTGTGCTCGCGCCACAGCGTGAAGGCGGTGTCGCCGCGGGCCAGCGTGATGCCGCGGCGCAGCGTGTCGGCGCGGGCGCCGAACTGGGACGAGTAGCTGAGCAGCTCGAAATCGCGCGCGTCCGCGACCAGCATCATGAACTTGTCGAAGCGCAGGTCCTCGGCCTTCTCCCGCCAGGGGGAGGAGGCGGCGCGCACCACCAGCGAGTCGCCGTAGCGGTCGAAGACGAAGTCCTCGACCCGCGCGGGCTGGCCGTCCTGCGAGAGCGTGAAGCGCCCGAGGTCGAGCGTCACGGGCAGGGCGGCGGCGGGCGGGGCGGCCGGCAGCGCCGCAACCACGGCGAGCAGCAGGGCGAGGGCGCGGAGGCGGGTGGTCGACATGGGCGATGATGGTACCACAACGCGCGCGCGGGCCCGGGGGCGGCGGGCCGCTGGCCGCGGATTGCGCGGCGGCCTACCCTGCGCGGCATGACCTCCGCCGTCGCCGAGCCGCTGCTGCTGGGGTTCTCCTCCGGCCTCGCCTGCCTCGCCGCCTGCGGTCCGGTGCTGCTGCCCTGGCTGGCGTCCGCGGGCACGGGCTTGGGCGGGACGGGAACACGGCTGGCCGCCTTCCTCGCCGGGCGCCTCGCCGGCTACCTCGTCTTCGCGACCGGGGCGTGGGCGCTGGGCCTCGCGCTGCCGCTCGCGCCGGTGCCGGCCGTGACGCTCGCCGCGCTCGTGGAC
>CAZSQE010000496.1:0-2096 GCA_964608905.1 uncultured bacterium
GAGCGGGGGCCAGCAGCACGGCGGAGTCCGCCGGGCGGTCCTGGGCGGCGGCCGTCGCGGCGAGGGCGAGCGCCACGGCGGCCAGGGCGAAGCGCAGCGTGCGGGCGGAACCCATCGGCGTGCCTCCTGGTGCCGCGCGGTCCGGGCGCGGCGAGAGGTCGAGCTGGACCATCCACGGTCCCGCGGCCGCGGCGGCGAGGGGGCTGCGCGCGGCGGGGGCGGCGACCGCGACACGTTAGGACGTTGTCAGCCGCGGGGCAACGTCCGCCGCGGCGCCGTTGGCGGCCCGGCGCGGGGGCGCTATGATGCGTCGGTTCCCCGCGTCCGCCGCTCCCGGCGGTGTATGTGAAGGGGTGGCGCCCCGCTCCCCGGGCGCGCGAAGGGAAGACCGCATGGAAGAGCCCCGCAAGCACATCCTGTGGGCCGACGACGAGATCGACCTGCTGCGGCCCCACATCAAGTTCCTCGAGCAGAAGGGCCTGGCGGTGACGCCGGTCCTGAACGGCGAGGACGCGCTCGCCGAGCTGGAGAAGAAGGCCTACGACCTGGTCCTGCTCGACGAGATGATGCCCGGCCTCGGCGGCCTGGCCACGCTGGCGCGCATCGAGGAGCGCGGCTTGGCCGTGCCGGTGGTGCTCGTCACCAAGAGCGAGGAGGAGTCGCTCATGGACGAGGCGCTGGGGCGGCGCATCACCGACTACCTGATCAAGCCGGTGAACCCCTCGCAGGTGTTCCTCGCCTGCAAGCGCGTGTTCGACGCGCAGAAGCTGCAGGACTCGCAGCGCGCCCGCGACTACGTCGGCGAGATGCAGCGCTGGCAGACGCTCGACCTGCGCCGCCTCGACTGGCCGGGCTGGGTCGAGCTGGCGCAGGACGTGGCGCGCTGGGACGTGCGCTTCGACCTGATCGCCGACGCCGGGCTCCGGCAGGCCCACGCCGACTTCCGGCGCAGCCTGAACATCGACTTCGGGCGCTTCGTCGAGGAGCACTACCCGCACTGGGTGAAGACCAAGGAGGGCCGGCCGCCGCTCTCGACCGACGTGGTGGCGCGCGCGCTGGTGCCGCACCTCGCCGCCGGGCGGCGCGTCTGCTTCGTCATCATCGACTGCATGCGCCTCGACCAGTGGTACTCGCTCGAGCCGCTGCTCGAGGAGCTGTTCGCCGTCCAGCGCGACTACTACTGCTCGATCCTGCCCACCGCCACGCCCTACTCGCGCAACGCCATCTTCTCGGGCCTGCTGCCGGCCGAGCTGCACCGGCGCCACCCCGACCTGTGGCAGGAGAGCACCGACGACGAGCGCACCAAGAACCGCTTCGAGCGCCAGCTGCTCGAGGCGCAGCTCGCCCGGCTCATGCCCGCCGGGCCGCCGCCGGTCAAGTACATCAAGATCTACGACCAGAACGAGGCGCTGGCGACGCGCCGGCAGATCAACTCGTTCAGCGGCGTGCCGCTGGTGAGCCTGGTCTTCAACTTCCTCGACATCCTCGCCCACGGCCGCTCGGAGAGCGACATCCTGCAGGAGCTGGCGCCCGACGAGGCCGCCTTCCGCGCCGTGACCAAGGCGTGGTTCGTGCACAGCCCGCTCTACGACATCTTCCGGGCCCTCTCCACCCAGGACGTCACCGTGGTGCTGACCACCGACCACGGCGCGGTGCTGGGGCGGCGCGCGGCGCTGGTCTACGGCAACCGCGACACCTCGACCAACCTGCGCTACAAGTTCGGCGTCAACCTGAACTGCGACCCCAAGCAGGCGGTCATCGTGCGGCGGCCGGCCGACTACATGCTCCCCGACGACGGCGTGAACAAGAACTACGTGCTGGCGCGCGAGGACTACTACTTCGTCTACCCGACGCGCTTCCACGAGTTCGAGCGCCAGTACCGCGGGTCGCTGCAGCACGGCGGCATCTCGATCGAGGAGATGGTCCTGCCGCTGGTCACGCTGACCCCGCGCGGCTCGTGAGCGCCCCCGGCGCGGCGGGCACGGCCCGGCGGGTGACCGTCTCGGCCGAGGCCACCGAGTGGCTCGGCGCGGCGCTGGCCGCGGCCCTCGAGCCCGGCGACGAGGCGGGTCTTGCCCGCGCCCAGCGGCCCGGTG
>CAZSQE010000497.1:0-2094 GCA_964608905.1 uncultured bacterium
CCCGTGGTGGTGGTTTCGATGGTCCGGATGGATGTGCGGCGCAGTATAGCCCGCCGCGCCGCGGCGCTGCCACACGGGCCGCCCGCCGGGGCGCGCCGCCCGCGGCGGCGTTTGACACCCCCGGTGCGAGCCGCTGTAATCGCCGCGGCATCGCACCCCACGAGGATCCCGCGAGTGAACGTCCCGGCAGACGAACGTCCCGCAGCTCCCGCCGTCCCGCCCGTGGGCGTGGAGAGCGAGGTGCCCCCGGGCGACGACGAGGAGCTGGTCTGGACGACGCTGGCCCGCTGGCGCGCGGCGCGGCGCCGTTTCGCCCTGCTCACCGTGGTCGAGACGCGCGGCTCGGCGCCGCGCAAGGCCGGCACGCACCTGCTCCTGGCGGCCGACGGGGAGAGCGTGGGCACGCTGGGCGGCGGCGCCATCGAGTTCGAGTCCCTGCGGCAGGCGCGCGAAGTCCTGGCGAGCGGGCGCGCGCGGTTCTTCCACCGGCATCTCGGCCGGGACCTCGCCATGTGCTGCGGAGGCGAGATGAGCGTCTTCATCGAAGCGGTGGAGCCGAAACCGAGGCTCTTCGTGTTCGGCGCCGGCACCATCGGCCGGCCGCTCGTGGCCCTGGCCCAGAGCTGCGGGTTCGAGCTCACCGTGGTGGACGCCCGGGCGGACCAGGCCCGGCCCGAGCGCTTCCCCGGGGCCGTCGTGCTGTGCCGGGACCCGGAGGAGGCGGCCCGGGAGCTGCCCATTGGCCCCGACGACCACGCCTGCGTGGTCACGCACGACCACGCGCTCGACGCCCGGGTCGCGGGGATCCTCGTCCGGCGCCCGCTCGCCTTCCTCGGCATGGTCGGCAGCCGCGCGAAGCGGGGCGCCTTCATCGGGCGGCTGCGCGCCGACGGCGCCACGGACGAGGAGCTGGCGCGGCTGCGCACGCCGGTCGGCCTGGACATCGGCGCGCAGACGCCGGAGGAGATCGCGGTCAGCGTGGTGGCTCAGCTCATCGCCGCGCGGCGCGGCGTGCCCGTCGAGGCCGGCTGGGAACGGCCGGCCGGCGGCAGGGAGGAGGAGGGATCATGATGGTCGGCGTGCTGCTGGCGGCCGGCGCCTCGACGCGGATGGGGAGCGCCAAGGCCCTGCGCAAGTGCGGTCCGGAGAGCTTCGTCGCGCACGGGGTGCGCAACCTGTGGAGCGCCTGCGACTCGGTCGTGGTGGTGCTGGGCGCGGACGCGGCGCGCATCCGCCGGCGCATCGAGGAGGAGTTCGTGCGGCTGGTGCAGGGCGGGCGGTTCGACTGCGAGCTGCACGCCACGCACCGCCACCACGCCAAGCGGCTCGAGGTGCGCTTCGTCGTGAACCGGCAGTGGAAGAAGGGCATGTACGGCTCGGTCCGTCTCGGCCTGGCCGCGGCCCTCAAGCTGCGCCCGGCGGCCGTGCTCGTGCTGCCGGTGGACCACCCCCACGTGCGCGCCGCCACCGTGCTGGACCTGGGCACGGTGATGGCGCAGGCCATCCACGCCGCCCGTCACCCGCGCACCCGCGCCGGCTTCACCTACGCGCTGGTGCCGCGGCACCGCGGCCGGCGCGGCCATCCCATCGCGCTCTCGGTCGCCCTGGCCCGGGCGGTGGCGAAGGACGGCGCCGCCGAGCACCTCGCCGACGCCGTGCGGCGCAACGCCCGGCTGGTCGGCTACCTCGACGTGCGCGACACCGGCGTGACCCGCAACGTGAACCGGCCGGGGGACTGAGCGTGGCGCGGGCGGGCGCACCGAAGCCGGGCGCGGGGCCGACCGGGCCCCGTCCGCGCACCCCCGCGCGGCGCATCCGCGACGCGGGCCGGCGTCCTCTCATCGCCGTCTTCGGCAGCAGCACCATCCCCGAAGACGGCGACCGGTTCCGCGAGGCCGAGGAGCTGGGTCGCCTCCTCGCCGAGAGCGGGGCCGACGTCGTCACCGGCGGCTACGGTGGCGCCATGGCGGCCTGCTCGCGGGGCGCCAGCGTCGGCGGCGGGCACGTCGTGGGCGTGACCGTCGACCTGTTCGAACGGCGCGGCCCGGCGAACCCCTGGGTCGCGGAGCGGGTGCACACGCGCGACCTGTTCGA
>CAZSQE010000498.1:0-2092 GCA_964608905.1 uncultured bacterium
GCCGCGAGCAGCGCCAGCGGCAGCAGCAGCACGGCGGGCAGCCCGGCCAGCGCCGCGCCGGTGAGGGCGGCGGCGAGGCCGCCGAGGTAGAGCTGGCCCTCGGCGCCGATGTTGAACAGCCCGGCGCGGAAGCCGAGCGCCACCGCCAGCCCGGTGAAGACGAGCGGCGTGGCCTTGAACAGCGTCTGGCCGAGCCCGTAGCCGGTGCCGAGGCTCTCGCGCAGCATGAGCGCGTAGACGGCGAGCGGGTCCTCGCCGATGGCCGCGATGAAGACGGCGCCGACGCCGAGCGAGAGCGCCACCGCCACGAGCGGGGCGGCCCCGGTCACCAGGGCGCGGCGGCGGTCGGCGTTCACGCGCCCGTCCCGTGGCGCCCGGTCATGTGCAGGCCGAGCGTGCGCTCGTCGGTCCCGGCCGGCGTGGTCTCGTGCACCAGCCGGCCCTCGTACATCACGAAGACGCGGTCGGCGAGCGCCAGGATCTCGGACAGCTCGGACGAGACCAGCAGCACGGCGCGGCCGGCGTCGCGCTCGGCCAGCAGGCGGCGGTGCAGGAAGGCGATGGCGCCGAGGTCCACGCCGCGCGTGGGGTGGGCGGCCAGCACCACGGCCGCGCCGCGGCTCAGCTCGCGCGCGGCGATGAGCTTCTGCTGGTTGCCGCCCGAGAGCTGGCGCGCCCGCGCCCGCGGCTGCGGCGGGCGCACGTCGTACTCGGCCAGCACGGCGGCGGCGCGCTCCTCGAGCCGCCGGCGCGGCAGCAGCGGCCCCCGCCCGGTCGCGGGCTCGCGCTGGCGGCCCAGCACCAGGTTCTCGGCCAGCGTCATCTCGGGCACCAGGCCGCGGCGCAGCCGGTCGCTGGGGATGTGCGCCAGCCCGGCCGCGGCGCGGCCGCGCGCGCCCAGCGCGGTGACGTCGCGGTCGGCGACGGCGATCTCGCCGTGCTGCGCGCGGCGCAGCCCGGCCAGGCACTCGACCAGCTCGTGCTGGCCGTTGCCCTCGACGCCGGCGATGCCGACGATCTCGCCCTCGTGCACCTCGAACGAGACGCGGCGCACCGCCGGCAGCCCGCGGTCGTCGGCCACGTCGAGCAGCCGCACCTGGAGCAGCGGCACGCGCTCCTCGCGCGCGGCGCGCGCGCGCAGCGGCGGGATGGGGCGGCCGACCATCAGCTCGGCCATGCGGTCGACCGGGAAGCCGGCGATGGGCCCGCCGCCGACGACGCGGCCGGCGCGCATCACGGTGACGCGCTGCGCCAGCGCGGTCACCTCGGCCAGCTTGTGGGTGATGAGCACGATGCCGGCGCCGCCGGCCTGCAGGTCGCGCAGCACGCGGAAGAGGTCGTCCACCTCCTGCGGGGTGAGCACCGCCGTGGGCTCGTCGAGGATGAGCACGCGCGCGCCGCGGTACAGCGCCTTGAGGATCTCGACCCGCTGCTGCCTGCCCACCGAGAGGGGCTCGATGCGGGCGCGCGGGTCCACCGGCAGGCCGTGGCGCTCCGCCAGCCCGGCGACGGCGCGCTCGGCGGCGGCGCGGCGGAAGCCGCCCAGCGGCCCGGCGGGCTCGTGGCCGAGGGTGACGTTCTCGGCCACGGTGAGCGGCCCCACCAGCATGAAGTGCTGGTGCACCATGCCCAGCCCGAGGCGCATGGCCGCCGCCGGGTTGGGCACGCGCACGGCGCGGCCGTCGATCTCGATGGTGCCGGCGTCGGGCTGGAGCAGGCCGTAGAGGACGCGCATGAGCGTGCTCTTGCCGGCGCCGTTCTCGCCCACCAGCCCGTGGATCTCGCCGGGGGCGAGGTCGAGCGAGACGTCGTCGTTGGCGAGCACGGGCCCGAAGCGGCGGGTGATGTGCCGCAGCGAGACGGCGGGTGGGGGCGTGCTCCCGGGCGACGTGACGGACATGGCGCGGCGAGCCTAGACGGGCCGCCGGGCCTCGTCCAGCGCGCCCGGGGCTCGCTGCTTCGCCGGGTCGCGCAGGGCCCTGCGGCGCCTCGTCCAGCGGGGCCGTGGCGACGTCGCGGGACTACTTCGCCGGGTCGCGCAGGGCCCTGCGATACCTCGCCATGAAGTCGTCGGCCACCTCGAGGGGGCCTG
>CAZSQE010000499.1:0-2088 GCA_964608905.1 uncultured bacterium
GTCGCGCTGGGCGGGGCCATCCGCGCCGACATCGTGGTCTCGCAGGGCTGCCGCGCCATCGGCCCGCCGCTGAAGGTGACGAAGGCCGACGGCAACGTGGTCGCCGAACTGGACGGGCGCCCCGCGGTCGAGCGGGTGGAGGAGGTGCTGCAGGAGCTGGCCGACGCCGATCGCGAGCGGCTCGGCCACGGCATCTACGTCGGCCTGCCGGTGCGGCCGGACGCCGCCGGGCGGGGCGACTTCCTCGTCCGCGCCGTGCTGGGCGGCGACCGCGGCCGCGGGCTGCTGGCGGTGGGCGACCGGGTCGCGCCTGGCACGGCGATCCGCCTGCACGTGCGCGACGCCGGCACGGCGCGCGAGGACCTGGAGATGCTGCTCTCGCCGCAGGCCTTCGACAGCAAGGCCGAAGCGGCGCTGCTCTTCGCCTGCAACGGGCGCGGGCGCGGGCTCTACGGCGCGCCCGACGGCGACATCGGCCCGCTGCAGTCGGCGCTCGGCGGCGTGCCGGCGGCCGGGATGTTCTGCGCCGGCGAGATCGGCCCGGTGGGCGAGCGCTGCTACCTGCACGGCCACACCGCCAGCATCGCCATCCTGCGCCCGGGAGCGCCCCCGAGGTAGAGCCCGCTCCTCCGCTCCGCCGGAAGCGCCCCGGTCCGCGGCGCCGCCGCGCGCACCGACGCAAGGCCGGCGCCGCCGGGCTGAAGCCGCCGCCGGCACTCTGCTAGACTCCGGCGCGTCAGCGAGCGTCACCGGCCGCAGCGGACCGATCCCCGAGGAGCCCATGTCGAAAGTCGCCGTCCTGCGCACCAGCCCCGAGAGCGTCGTCGAGGACTACGGCCGCCTGATGGACCTGGCCGGGTACCGCCGGGCCCTGCCCTTCGACCGGCAGACCTGCCTGCGCATCAACATCTCGTGGCACGTCTACATGCCGGCCTGCTCGACGACGCCGTGGCAGATGCACGGGGTGATCGAGAAGCTCAAGCGCGACGGCTACGACGTCACCCGCGACCTGATCGCGGCGCAGAACGACACGGTGGTGGTCTCGTGCCGCGAGGGCGCGGTGAACAACCACCTGCAGCCGGTGCTCGACCACTACCAGGTGCCCATCCAGTACCTGAGCGAGCCGCCCACCGAGTGGGTGCGCTACGAGCCCAAGGGCAAGCTGCTGGTGCTCGACCGGGTGTACGAGAAGCTCGGCATCCAGATCCCGAAGTCGCTCATCGGCCGCAGCGTCATCCAGATGCCGACGATGAAGACGCACATCTTCACCGGCACCACCGGGGCGATGAAGAACGCCTTCGGCGGGCTGCTCAACCTGAACCGGCACTGGACCCACTCGGTCATCCACGAGACGCTGGTGGACCTGCTGCGCATCCAGAAGGAGATCCACCCCGGCCTGTTCGCGGTCATGGACGGCACCATCGCCGGCGACGGCCCCGGGCCGCGCTGCATGCGCCCGCACGTCAAGAACTACATCCTCGCCTCGGACGACTTCGTGGCCATCGACGCCATCGCCGCGAAGATGATGGGCTTCGACCCGATGAGCGACCTCAAGTTCATCCGGCTGGCGCACGAGAACGGGCTGGGCGTCGGCCGCCCCGAGGAGATCGAGGTCGTGGGCGAGGACATCAAGAACGTCAATTTCGGCTTCCGCGGCTCGCTGAACGAGAACACGTTCGCCTCGTGGGGCCAGAAGCTCATCTACTGGGGCCCGCTCAAGCCGCTCGAGAACGTCCTGCTGCGCTCGCCCATCGTGCCGTGGAGCTACTTCGCCTCCCGCGCCTACCACGACGGCTACTGGTACCCGACCCAGGGCAAGCCGCGCGTGCGCGAGATCATGAAGACGGCGTGGGGCGAGCTGTTCAAGGCCTACGGGGACGGGCGCGTGCTGAAGTAGCGCCGCGGGACGGAGCGCGCCCGACCCCCCAGACGCCCGCGGCGCGACAGGAGGCCCTGCCGGACATCCTGCCGGACATCCGTCGGGTCCGAATCCCGGCAGGATCGGCGCATCCGGTTCTCCCGCAGGCGGTTGTGCCTGTTCGGGTGCGGACATGGATGTGGACATTCGCCGGCCCCCGCGTGCTAGTC
>CAZSQE010000500.1:0-2086 GCA_964608905.1 uncultured bacterium
GGTCCACGCAAGCCGCGGCGGGCCGAGCGCGGCAGCCACGGGGGCGAACGCGGGTGCGCCGGCGGCCGCCGGCGGCCGCTTGGTCGGGGGCACGCCGCGACGTACACTGCCGCCGTGAGCGAGCGGATCCACTTCGGCTGCCTGCTGGGGAACGTGCCCGACGTGCTCGACGCCGGGCTCGAGATGCTGCCCACGTTCGAGCTCGCCGCCATCCCCGTGCTCGACGGCACCGACCGGCCGGGCGAGTGGCCCGCCGTGCGCCGCCGCCTGCGCGCCGAGGGCATCCGCTGCGTCGAGCACCGCGGCGTGCTGCTGCTGCCGCCCGGCGAGCTGGACCAGTTCGCCTCCGTCGGCCTGTTCAACGGCTTCGACGAGGTCTACCTCTGCACCGACTGGAACGACGAGTTCGAGAGTTTCCCGGCCCGCGTCACCAGCGACCTCGCCGACTTCAGCGAGGCCACGCCACTGGGCCTCGAGGACTGGATGCTGGAGGCGGGCTGCCTGCTGGCCATGGGGGACGGCGACGGGCTCAACTTCGCCACGCCGGACCCCGACCTGGCCGCGCGCCTGCGGGCCCGCTTCAAGCCCGCGCGCCGGCGATGAGCTGCCCCGGCGCCTCGCGGCTGGTCACGCTCGAGCTGCCGGGTCCGGCCGGGCCGCTCGAGGCGCTCTTCCAGGAGTGCGACGGCGCCGCCCCGCGCGCGGCGGCGCTGATCTGCCACCCGCATCCCCGGCACGGCGGCACGATGCACAACAAGGTCGTGCACCGCGTCGCCGCCGTGCTGCACGCGCGCGGCGCCGCCACGCTGCGCTTCAACTTCCGCGGCGTGGGCCGGAGCGCGGGGAGCTACGACCGCGGCGAGGGCGAGCTGGCCGACGCGCTCGCCGCGCTCCGCTGGCTCACCGCCCGCGTCCCCGGCGTGCCGGTCGTGGCGGCCGGCTTCTCCTTCGGCGCGTGGGTGGCCGCCCGCCTCGCGGCGGCCGAGCCCGCGGTCGGCACGCTGGTGCTGGTGGGCCCGCCCGTGCGGGTCGCCGACTTCTCCCTGCTGCAGGGGCTGGCCGTGCCCAAGCTGGTGGTGCAGGGCGACCGCGACGAGGTGTGCCCGGCGGCCGACCTCGAGGCGGTGCTGCCGGCCTGGGCGCCGCCCCTCGTGCTGCGGGTGGTCGAGGGGGCGGGCCACTTCTTCGACCGGCGCCTCGCCGAACTGGGGGCGGCCCTCGAGGACGGTCTCGCCGAGCTGGGCGAGCGCTGAGGGGGCCGGGGCCGCCGGGGGCCATGCTATAGTGCGGGCCCAGCCATGAACGGACGCCGCGCGTGAGAACCGACTGGGCCCACCTGCGGGCCGTCGTGCTCGAGAGCGACGACTGGGGCCTGTGCGCCTGGTCGGCCGACGACGCGGCGTGGCGCGCGCTGGCCGACACCCCGGCCTTCCGCAGCGCGCCCGGGCGCGCCTACGGCCGCTCGACCCTCGAGAGCGCCGCCGACGTGCAGGCGCTGTGCGAGACCCTGCTCGAGTTCCGCGGCGCCGACGGCGCGCCCCCCGTCTGGCAGGCCAACACCATCGTGGCCGCTCCCGACTTCGGGCGGCTGGCGCGCGAGGGCTGGTCGCACGCCGACCTGCCGCTGCTCGAGCCGCCGCGGCTGCCCTCGCGCTGGGCCCGGCCGGGCCTGTGGGAGCAGGTGGACGCGGCCATCGGCGCCGGCGTCTGGTGGCCCGAGCTGCACGGGCTCACCCACGTGCCCGAGCAGGCCTGGCTCGGCGCGCTGGCCCGGGGCGATGCCGACGCGCGGCTCGCCTTCGACCAGCAGTGCCTGGTGTGCGAGGCGGTCGAGGCGAGCGGCGAGTACGACCGCACCGAGCCGAGGGCGGCTCGTGCGCGCCGGCTCGAGCGCGCCGCCGCCATCTTCGCGCGGCGCTTCGGCCGCCCGCCGGTCTCGTTCTGCCCGCCCGACTACCGCTGGGACGACGCGCTGGAGGCGGACGTGGCGCGGCTGGGCCTGCGGGTGCTGCAGGGCGTGACCGGGCACGGCGGCCGCTGGCCCCGCCTGACGCGGCGTCTGCACCTGTGGCGCTGGCCGGAGCTG
>CAZSQE010000501.1:0-2079 GCA_964608905.1 uncultured bacterium
GCGTCGGCCGGGGCGCGGCTGCGCCGCGAGACCACCACGCCGGCGACGATCACCAGCGCCGCGCCGATCCACTGGTGCGGGAGCGGCGGCCGGCGGAACCACAACACCTCGAGCAGGTAGGTGATGACCACGCCCGAGTACGAGACCGCGCTCAGCCGCGCCGCGCCGCCGAGGCCGTAGGCCCGGCTCATCGCGATCTGGCCGAGTCCGCCCGCCGCGGCGCTGCCCAGCAGCGGCAGCAGCATGTGCGGCGTGGGCACGACGAAGCGCGGCAGCGAGAGCACGAGCAGGGTCACGCCCGCCACCAGCGACATGTGCAGGGCGATGGCCTCGCTGCTCTCGTGCGCGCCGAGGCGCCGCAGCCGCAGGATGGCGAGCCCGTAGGAGAGCGCCCCGAGCAGCAGCGCCAGCGCCAGGTCGCCCGAGACCTTCAGCGCCGGCTGCGAGAGCACGGCCACGCCGAGGAAGCCCACGCCGGCGCCGGCCAGCACGCGCGGCGAGACGCGCTCGCCCAGCACCGGCCCCGAGAGCAGCGCCACGAAGAGCGGGGCCGTCGCGATCAGCGTGGCGACGTCGCCCAGCGCGATGCGCGCCGAGCCCAGGGCGGCGAAGACGGCCACCGCGTTGACCGTGCCGAAGATCGAGCGGAGCCAGGCGTTCTTCTGGTCGCGCACGACGAGCGGCACGCGGCGCACACGGCCGATGCCGTAGGCCACCAGCGCCCCCCCGAGGAAGCGCACCCCGCCGATCTCCCAGCCGGGCAGGTCGCCCGCGCCCCAGCGCGTGGCGATGCGCATGAGCGCGAAGCAGGTCTCGGTGACGAGGATCCAGAAGACCCCGCTCCACAGCAGGCCGCACCAGCGCGGGTGGCGGGCCCCGCCGCAGGGCGGCGGCCGCCGGGCGGGCCGATGCGGACTCGGGTCGGGCATGGGCCGACAGCTTCGCACGACGGCATGTCGAACGCGAAGGCGGCGCAACGCCGCGCAGCGAACGTCCGTCGGGCGCAGGAGCAGCGCCGGACGCAACCCCGCCGCCGCCGCCCGGGCGGCCCGGGCGACGAGATGTCTTCTGACCCGCCCGCGCGGGCGGTAGACTCGCCCCGCGATGCCGTTGGCCACGGGCATGCGCCTCGGTCCCTACGAGATCCTCGCCCCCCTCGGCGCGGGAGGCATGGGCGAGGTGTACCGTGCCCGCGACTCGCGGCTGGAACGCACCGTCGCGGTCAAGGTGCTCTCCCCGGTGCTGGCCGCGAGCCCCGAGCTGCGCGCGCGCTTCGAGCGCGAGGCCCGCGCGGCCTCGGCGCTGAACCACCCGCACATCTGCGCGGTGTACGACATCGGCACGTCCCCCGGTGAGGCGGGGTCGGGCGACTCGGTCTTCATCGTGATGGAGCACCTCGAGGGCGAGACCCTGGCCCACCGCCTCGCGCGCGGGCCGCTGCCCGCCGCCGAGCTGCTGGCGCGCGGGGGCGAGATCGCCGACGCGCTGGACCGCGCGCACCGCGCGGGCATCGTCCACCGCGACCTCAAGCCCGGCAACGTCATGCTCACGAAGGGCGGCGCCAAGCTCATGGACTTCGGCCTCGCCCGGGTGCCGGGCACGCCCCGCGCGCCGGGCTCGTCGGTGGTCGAGGACACCATCTCCCCCACGCGCAGCCAGCCGCTCACCGCGGAAGGGACGATCGTCGGCACGTTCCAGTACATGGCGCCCGAGGTGCTGGAGGGCGCCGAGGCCGACGCGCGCTCCGACCTGTGGGCGCTGGGCTGCGTGCTCTACGAGATGGCCACGGCGAAGAAGGCCTTCGCCGGCCGCAGCCAGGCCTCGCTCATCTCGGCCATCATGTCGTCCGAGCCGGCCGCGCCCAGCACGCTGGCGCCGGACCCGCGACGCGGACCCGCCGATGGCGGGTACCCCGGCGGGTGCCCGCCGGGCGCCCCGCCGCCGGCGCTCGATCAACTCATCCAGGCCTGCCTCGCCAAGGACCCGGACGACCGCGTCCAGACCGCGCACGACGTGAAGCTCGAGTTGGGCTGGATCGCGCAGGGCGGCGCGCGCGCCGCCCTGCGCGATCCAGCCCAA
>CAZSQE010000502.1:0-2078 GCA_964608905.1 uncultured bacterium
CGGGCAGGTCGCTCTCGAGGCGCAGGTCCAGCTCGGTCGTGTGGGCGATCGAGGCCCGGAACAGGTGCGCGTTCTCGTCCACCAGGGCGCTCAGGTCCAGGCGCCGGATGACGAACCGCCCGCGCCCCGAGTAGGCCAGCATCTGGCGCGTCAGGTCGGCGGCGCGCTGCGTGGCCCGCAGCGCGTCCTCGAGGCGGGCGAGCGGCGCCGCGTCGGGCCCGAGCCCCGCGCGCGCCAGCTCGAGGTTGCCCTGGATGGCCATGAGCAGGTTGTTGAAGTCGTGCGCGATGCCGCCCGCCAGCACGCCCAGGCTCTCCAGCTTCTGGGAGTGCAGCAGGCGGCGCTCGAGCCGGGCGCGCTCCTCCTGGGCGCGCCGCCGCTCGGTGACGTCGCGCACCATGGCCAGCAGGTGCGGCCCCGAGCCCAGCTCGACGCGGGCGAGGCTGACCTCGGCGTCGAAGGTCGAGCCGTCGAGGCGCGCGTGGAGCCAGTCGAAGACCTGGCTCTCGCCGGCGAGGGCGGCGGCGATCTTCTCCGCGGCCTTCTCCGTCGAGTCGCGGCCGTCGTGCTGGCGCGGGGGCGAGAACCGGGCCGGGTCGGCCCCGACCATCTCGGGGCGCGCGCAGCCGAAGACCTCGAGGGCCCGCGAGTTGCAGTCCGCGAACCGGCCGTCCTTCACCAGGAAGATGGCGTCGGCGGCCGACTCGAAGAGCGTCCGGTAGCGCCGCTCGCTCTCCTGCACCGCCTGCTCCGCCCGCACGCGCGCGGTCACGTCGCGGAAGCTCCAGACCCGGCCGCAGAGCTCGCCGTCCCGCAGCATCGGGCAGGACATGCGCTCGAAGACGCGCCCGTCCTTGAACCACAGGACGTCGAACGAATCGTCCCGCGAGGCGTAGAGCGCCCGCACCTTCGCCAGGAACGCCTCCGGGTCCTCGAGTTGGTCGAGCACGCAGGCCAGCAGGCGCCCGTCGTCGCCGGTGTCCAGCACCTCCCGCGGGATGCGCCACAGCTCGGTGAAGCGCCGGTTCCGGTGGACCACGGCGCCCCGGTCGTCCACCGCGAGGATGCCGTCCGCCGCCGCCTCGAGCGTCGCCCGCAGCAGCGCCTCGCCGGCGCGCAGCGCCTCCTGGTCCCGCCGCCGCTCGCTCATGTCGCGGATGGACTCGATGGCCCCGATGCGCTCGTCCGCCTCGTTGTAGAGCGGCGCCGCGACGCCCCACAGGTACGCGCCCCGGCCGGCGAAGGCGGCGGGCACGAAGGTCTCGGCGACGAGCATCTCGCCGCTGCGGCGCAGTTCGGGGTAGTAGGCCTCGATCATCCCCGGCGAGGCGCCGACGAAGTCGATGAGGATCGGCCGGCGCTCGCCGTAGAACGGCCGGGAGTACTCGTGGTCGCCCCGGCCGACCATGTCGGCGGCGGGCACCCCGGTCATGACCTCCATGGCGCGGTTCCAGGCGATGACCACGCCCCGGGTGTCGATGGCGAAGGTGGCGTCCGGCAGGAAGCTGATGATGTCCGCCATCATCCGCTCGGAGCGCCGCAGCCGGTCCTCGACGGCGCGCTGCCCGCCCACGTCGCGCGCGACCCCGACGCGGCCGCCGTCGGGCAGCTGGCGCAGCGTGAGCTCGACCGTGACGGTGCCGCCGTCCCGGCGGCTCAGCCGGCACTCCGCGGTGACGACGCCCGTCGTGCGCAGCTCGTCGGGCCACGCCGCCGCCGCGGCGAGGTCCCCGGAGGGGACGAACTCCCGCAGGTCCCGGCCGTCCAGCTCGTCGGCGGGGCGGCCCAGCAGCTCGCAGAGGCGCGGGTTGACGGCGGTGAGGCGGAAGCCGGGATCGAGGCCGAAGATGCCGTCCCTGGCCTGCTCGAATGCTGCCCGGTAGAACCACCCGGGGACGATCCGGGCGCCGTGCGCCCGGGCTCCCAGTTCCTCACGAGCCACCGTGCTCCCCCGCACCGGCACCGCGGGCGACGGACGCGCCCGGGGCCGGGGCGCACTCTAGGGACTCGGCCGCGCCGTGGTCAACGCCCTTCCGCGCGAGCCCGGCCCCGGGCGCGTCCGTCGCCCGCGGTGCCGG
>CAZSQE010000503.1:0-2070 GCA_964608905.1 uncultured bacterium
TTTAGCGGGTGGCTCGGACACGATCCGGCGATCTGGGACGGTCTTATCGATGAGGCGGTTCAGCGCCGTGCGGCGGGTCTCATTGCCATGCCGCTACTGCTCGGCACCGACATCGACCGCCGCGCGATTGGGCTCGCGCGCGGCTCAGCAGGGCGTGCTGGGCTCTCGGCGCAGGTGCGTTTCGACCACCGCGACCTTGCTGACGCGTCACCGCCGTCTGCCGCGACTCCCGGACTCGTCGCCTGCAATCCGCCCTACGGCGAGCGGCTCGGCAGCGAGGCGGGCGGGCTGCGCGAGCTCTACGGGATGCTTGGCGAGCGCCTGCGGAATTCGTTCGCGGGCTGGCGTGCGTGTGTGGTGACCGGGGCCGAGGAGTTCGTGCCGGCGCTCGGGTTGCTGCCCTTCGCCGAGCACGAGGCCTTCAACGGCCGCATCCCTGTGCGCGTGATCGTCGCCGAGGTGCCCGCTGACGGCGTCGCTGCTTGCACTGCGGCTGCGGGTCCGCCGCGCGCGTCGGTGGTCGCTCCGGTGGGCTCCGGCGCCGAGATGTTCGCCAACCGACTGCGCAAGAACGCCCGCCACCTCGGCAAGTGGGCGCGCCGCATGGGCGTGACGTGCTACCGCGTCTACGACGCCGATCTCCCCGAGTATGCTGTCGCCATCGACCTGTACGCCGGCGCCGGTCCCGACGCGGGCCGCCTCGCTGCACACGTCGCCGAGTATGCGCCGCCCGCGACGGTCGATCCCGAGGTCGCACTCCGCCGCGTCCATGAGGTCGTGGCGGTCACGGCCGACGTCCTCGGTATAGCCCCGGCCGACGTGCACCTCAAGGTCCGGCGACGCCAGAAGGGTACCGCGCAGTACACGCGCCAGGCCCGGACCGGCGAGACGATGGTCGTCGCCGAGGGCGGGCTGATCTTCGAGGTCAACCTCGCCGACTATCTCGACACCGGGCTCTTCTTCGATCACCGGCTTACGCGCGACATGATTCGCTCCATGGCCGATGGAGCCCGCTTCCTCAACCTCTACGCCTACACCGGTACCGCGAGCGTCTATGCCGCTGCGGGTGGCGCCGTGTCCACCACGACGGTGGACCTCTCGACGACCTACCTGGATTGGGCGGAGCGCAACATGTCGCTCAACGGCATCACGGGCGCGCAGCACACGCGGGTCCGAGCGGATGCGGCCGAGTGGCTCTCCTCGGCGGCTAAGAGCGGTGTCGCCCCGTTCGATCTAGTGTTTTGCGATCCGCCGACCTTCTCCAACTCAAAGCGGATGGAGGGCACCTTCGACGTGCAGCGCGACCATGCCGAACTCATCAGCGCGGTCGAGCCGCTGCTTGCGCCCGATGGCGTCCTGCTCTTCTCGAACAACCGCCGCACCTTCACCCTCGATGCCGACTCGCTCGACGCTCTCGGCCTGTCCGCTGAGGAGATCAGCGCCGAGACGATCCCGGATGACTTCCAGCGCAATCCACGGGTACACAACATCTGGAGGATCACCCGGCAGGGGGGCCGCTCGTGAGCACGCAGGCGCTGACACCTGAGCGCGTGGAGTTCGCATCGTGCGGCAGCGAGATAGCGTACCGCGTGCGGCGCAGCATGCGCGCGCGCCGGATCCGGCTGACGGTGAGCGCCCGCGACGGGCTCGTCGTCACGTTGCCGCGCGGGGTCGCCGAGCGTCACGCTCGCGACGCGGTCCGCGCCCGCGCTACGTGGGCGCTCGACGCACTGGGCGGCGTCGCGGAGCGCAGGGCGCTGGTGCTCGGTGGGGCGGCGGCCCAGCTTCCGCACGCTGTCGACCTGCTCGCGCTCGATCGCTCCGTGCGGGTCAGCTACTCCGAGCCGGGCGGAGCCGCCGCTGCCGTCGCCCGCGAGCGAGAGGGTCGCCTGGTCGTGACCGCGGGAGCGGGCGCCGGTCCCACCGAGCGCCTTGCAGCGGTGCGCCGCTGGCGCGATCGCACCGCGCGGACCGCCCTGCCACCGCTCCTCGGCGAGGCGGCGCTGGGTACCGGGCTGGAGCCCGTGCGCGTGACCGTTCGCGGACAGCGGACGCGGTGGGGGAGCTGTT
>CAZSQE010000504.1:0-2068 GCA_964608905.1 uncultured bacterium
CCGCGGCGGAGTCCGGCGCGGCGGCCACGGGCGCCGTCTTGCCCTTCGCCCGCCGCGCCTTGGGCGGCTTCGGGGGCTTGGGCGGCCGCTCGGCCGTCCGCGCCGCGGAGTCGCGCAGCGCCGCGGCGGCGATGAGGGAGTCGCGCCCCGGCGCCCCGGGCCGCCGGGCCGGGTCGTAGCGGAACAGCTCGAAGCTGCCGCCGTCGTAGGCGCTGAAGACCACCTCGCCGGTGCGGCGGGCCACGGTCAGCGCCGGGCTGAGGTGCGTGATGCCCGAGATGCCGGTGCCGAGCCGGGTGAGTGGCTCGATGCGGCCGCTCGCCAGCTCGATGCGGTGCAGGTCGGGGATGCCCTCGGGGTCGGCGACGAAGTAGAGGCTCTTCCCGTCCGGGGCCCACTGCGGGTTGATGCTCTTGCCCCGCGCGAAGGTCGCGACGCGTTCGATGGCCCCGGTCTCCGGGTCCACCAGCGCGAGGCCGAAGCGCTCGCGCGGGCGGCCGGCGCTGTCCGGGGGGAAGCGGTCGGAGACGAAGGCGATGCGACCGCCGTCGGGCGACCACGCCGGCTGCAGGTCGCCCCAGGTGTCGTCGGTGAGCCGCCGCGACGTCCCGCTCTCGAGGTCGAGCACCCACAGGTCCGTCACGCCGCCGCTCAGGGCGCAGAAGGCGATGCGCCTCCCGTCGGGCGACCAGGTGGGGTGGAAGACCTCGCCCAGCGCCGGGAGGCGGACGCGGCGCAGGACGCGCCCGCGGCCGGCGTCCAGGATGGACAGCACCGGGCGGCCGCGGCTGGCGGTGGCGATGACGACGCGCTCCCCGTCCGGGCTCCACTCGCCCGCCGAGTGGATGAAGCCGAGGTTCTGGATCTCGGGGTCCACCGCGCTGCGGGTCAGCGCGTGCAGCACCTCGCCGGTCGCGGCGTCGGCGAGGTAGAGCTCGATCGAGACCCGGCCGCGCTCGGAGAAGAACAGCAGGCGCCTCCCGTCGGGCGAGAGCGACGGCGCCAGGTTCATCCGCCCGCCGCCGCGCCGGGCCATCACCAGCGGGGTGGCCGCCTGCCGCGCGCGGTCGGTCCGGCCGGCGAGCCGGCCCTGCCACTCGCGCAGCGCCTCGTGCCAGCCCAGGACCACCGTGTCGGCCGGCACGCCCAGGGTGAGCTGCAGCGCCTGCCGCACGTCGCCCGAGCGGCCCGCCGCCTTGAGCAGGCGGCCCACGGCGTCCTCGCCGAAGCGGCCGGTCACGTAGGCCCACATGGACTGGCCGAAGCGGTAGGGGAAGTAGCGCGGGTCCTCGAGGCGCCCGAAGTCGGGCAGCCGGCCGGCCTGCGCCGCGTCGCGCATCCACATGGCGGTGTGCGGGTCGTCCGCGCCGAGCGTCAGGTACTCGGCCATGCCCTCGACGAACCACAGCGGCAGCTTCGCCGCGGTGGCGATGCCCATGGTCTGCGAGCGGCCCAGGCCGACGATGTCGTACTGGAAGGCGTGGACCAACTCGTGGCCGATGACGTGGTCGGTCTCGCCCAGCGAGCCGGCGAAGGGCACGACGATGCGGCGCTTGAGCGCCTCGGTCACGCCGCCGGTGCCCTCGGAGAGGTCGCCGTAGATGGCGTTCGTCTGCTCGAAGGCCGGGTGGCTGGGGTAGAGGATGAGCGGCTGGCGCCGCGTCAGGTCGTGGCCGAGCGCCTTGGCCAGCCGCGCGTACCAGCGCTCGGCCATGCGCGCCGCCTCCGGCATGATCGCGGCGGTCTCCTCGTCGTAGTAGATGTCGAAGTGCTCGGTCCGGAGCACCTTGAAGTCGAAGGCCCGGTAGCGGACCTTGTTCTGCCCGAAGTAGCCCTGCGCCCGGGCGGCGGGCGCGAAGGCCGCCGCCAGGGCCAGGCAGGAGAGCGCGGCCGCGATCGAGTGGCGCCACAGGGGCATGGAACGGGTCTCCCGCCGGTCGGGTGGGTGGGGCCCGGCCCGCCGGCGCGGCGCGGCGCGGGGCCCACGATGGAGCGTCAGGCGATGATGCTACGCCGTTCGCGCCCGCGCGCAAGTGACGCGGCGGCGGCGGTGCGGGAACCGCACGCC
>CAZSQE010000505.1:0-2068 GCA_964608905.1 uncultured bacterium
CGCCGCGCGTGGCCGGGCCGAGCGTGGCCGGGTCGGCGGTGGAGCGGTCGGCCGCCGCGGACACCGCGCTGCGTCCCGGCATCCGCGTTCTGGTCCGTCCCGAGCCCGTCGCGCCGGCGGCCGCCGACACGGTCGCCGCACCCGGCGCCAGCCCCCTGCGGGTCGCGCTGGGGCGCGCCGTGCCCGCCGCGGCGGCGCCGGCGGCGGAGTGCGGCTGCCGCTTGAGCGGCACGGTGGAGGTGCGCCCGGGCCGCCCGGTGCGGGGCCGGACGCGCGTGGAGGTCTCGCTCGCCGGCCTGCCCGCGCCCCGCGACACGGTCACCCTGTTCATGGGCCCGCCGCGCGCCTTCGACCTCGGCCTCGTGCCCTGCGGCCGCCGCGCGCTCGAGGTCCGGCCGCTCGGTCCCCGCCGCTTCGCGCGGGTCGAGCCGGACTCCACCGCCTTCGACTGCGTCGCCGGCGGCGCGCGGTGGTTCCGCGTCGTGCTGGAGCCGCGGTGAGCGCGCGCCCGGCCGGCACCGCGTATCCGCCGCGGCTGACGCCGTGGACCTTCGCGCACCGCGTCGCCGCCGGCGTGCAGCGGCACGAGTCCATGAGCTCCTCGGCGCAGATCGCCTACTACCTGCTCTTCGCCACCTTCCCCTGCCTCTTCACGCTGGCCAGCCTGCTGGCCTTCCTGCCGGTCCCCGACCTGATGGAGCGGCTGCTGGCCGCGCTCGGCTCGATCGTGCCGCCGGCGGCGGTGGACCTGATGCGCAACAGCGTCGAACGCCTGGTGACGCACCAGCGCAGCGGGTTCTTCTCCGTCGGCCTCGTCGTCACCGTGTGGGCGGCCTCCAACGCGGCCGACGCCATCATGCAGGGGCTCAACCGCGTCCACGGCCTGCGCGAGAACCGGCCGTTCTGGAAGACGCGCGGCATCGCGCTGCTCATGGCGGTGGGCGCCGGCGTGCTCATGGTGCTGGGCCTGCTCGGGCTGTGGTTCGGCGCGCACGTGAGCGGGTGGTGGGCGGCCCGCGGCGGGCTGGGGCCGCTGCCGGTGCAGTTCTGGATCCTCGCCCGCTGGCCGCTGGTGCTGCTGCTGCTCGTCGCCGCCATCGACCAGCTCTACTTCCTCGGCCCGGCGGCCGAGCTGCGCTGGCGCTGGGTCACGCCGGGCGCGGTGGTCGCGGTGCTGGGCTGGGTGGCGGCGAGCCTGGGCTTCTCGCTCTACGTGCGTCACTTCGGCGCGTACAACGCCACCTACGGCGGCATCGGCGCGGTCATCATCCTGCTGACCTGGATGTACCTGAGCGCCTTCTTCATCCTGCTGGGGGCGGAGATCAACGTGGTGACGGGCCACGGGCTCCCGCGGGCGGAGCACCGGCCGCGCTGACCCGCCGGTAGACCGCCTCCAGCCGCGCCACCACCACCTCGCGGCCGAAGCGCGCGAGGGTGCGCTCCCGGATGGCCGCGGCGTCGTAGTCGCGCGCGTGCTCGAACATCGTGCCGAGCGCGGCGGCGATGGCCTCGAGGTCGCCGACCGGCACCAGCAGGCCGGTCTCGGGCGTGACGATGGCTTCCGGGCCGCCGCAGCGGGTGGCGATCACCGGCCGGCCGGCGGCGCCCGCCTCGGCGAAGACGACGCCGAACGACTCGTGCCGGCTGGTGAGCACGAAGCAGTCGCAGGCCGCGAACTCCGCGCGCGCCCGCTCCCGCGGCAGCGCGCCGAGCCAGGCGACGTTCCCGTCGAGCCGCAGTTCGCGCGCCTCGCGCGCCAGCGCCTCGCGCAGGGGCCCGTCGCCGGCGATGCGGAAGCGCACCCGCGCGCGGGCGCGCTCGGGCAGGCCGCCGAGGAAGCGGGCGGCCGCCTTGAGCAGGTCGCCCACCCCCTTGACCGGGTCCAGCGCGGCGAGCGTGAAGAAGGTGACCGTCGCCGGGTCGGCGGGCGGCAGGCCCGCGACCGGCCGCTCGTCCACCAGGTTGGGGATGAACTCGGGCTCGGGCAGGCCGAAGCCGGCGATGGTCCGCGCCAGCGCCGGGCTCACCGCGATGCGCGCCGCGGCGCGCATCGCGGTGAGCCCGGCGC
>CAZSQE010000506.1:0-2067 GCA_964608905.1 uncultured bacterium
GTGGAAGGGTCGCCCGGCGCGATAGCGCGCGAGCTGCCGCCCGTACGCGGCCGCCGGCGCGCTGTCGCCCGCGGCGCGGGCCAGCGCCACCGCCCGCTCGCCGGCCGCCACGGCGTCGCCGAACCGCCCGGCCTCGGCGTAGGCCGCGGCCAGCGTGCTGAAGACCACGGCCACCGGCTCCGGACTCCCGTCCCGCGCCCGCTCCGCCAGTCGCACCGCCTCGGCGCCGTCGCGCATCGCGGGGTCGCCGTGCGTGGCGCGTATCCAGGCGATGTTGTTCAGCGCGTCGAGGTCGCCGGGGTCGCGCTCGAGGATCGCGCCGTACTCGCGCAGCCCCTCCACCACCCGCCCCTGCACGGTGAGCAGCACCGCCATGAGCCGGCGTGGCTCGATCTCCTTCGGGTTCAGCTCGAGCGCCCGGCGCAGGTGCGCCTCGGCCTCGGCCGGGCGCCCGAGCGACGCCAGGTCCTGCGCCAGCAGCACCAGCGTGAGGTAGCGGTACGGGTCGATGCGCAGCGCCGCCTCGTACTCGGGGATCGCCTCGGCCGGGCGCCCCAGCTGGCCGAGTCCGAAGCCGATGTTGTGGCGGATGTCGGCCTTGTCCGTCTTCGCCAGCGCCTGGCGGAAATAGGCGACCGCCTCCTCGTGGCGTCCCGCCATGGCCAGCGCGTTGCCCATGTTGTTGAGCGCGTCCGGGTAGCCCGGCGAGATGCGCAGCGCCTCCTGCAGCTCCGCGATGGCGCCGTCCACGTCGCGCTCCGCCAGCCGCGCGCAGCCCAGGATCTGGTGCGCGACCGGGTTGTTCCGCGTCACGTCCCGCACGTGCGTGAACAGGGTCTTCGTGTCCTTCCAGCGCGCGGCCTGCCGCCAGGTGGCGACGCCCAGCGCCGCGATCGCGGCGACCAGCGCCGCCGCGACCACCGTGCGCGCGGCGCGCCGCCGCGCCAGCAGGTCGGCCGCCAGCCAGACGAGCGCGACCACCAGGCCGATGGTGGGCAGGTAGGTGTAGCGGTCGGCGTAGGCCTGGCTGCCCACCTGGATGATGCCCACGACCGGCGCCAGCATGCCGAGGTACCAGAACCAGCCGACCGTCACGTACGGCCGTCGCCGCGCGAGGTGGACCGCCACGGCCGTCACCACGGCCAGCGCCAGCGCGGCCAGCGCCACCAGCACCCCGTCCAGTTCGGGGTGATAGGGGTAGAAGACCGCCAGGTCGCGCGGCCACAGCGTGTCGCCCACGTAGCGCCAGGCGGAGAGCGCGGCGTTGGCGAGGCGGCGAGGCGGCGGGATGGCCGCCACCGGGATGACCGCGCCGATGCGCCGCTGCACCACGAAGGTGATGACCGCCGAGGCCGCGGCCAGCGCGAACAGCGGCCACTTCTCCAGCAGCAGTGCGCGCAGCGGCGCCCCGCGCGACCGCCCGCGGCCGCGCCCGAGTCGCAGGCGGCCCAGCGGCCAGAGGTCGAGCAGCAGCAGCAGGAACGGCAGGGTCACCAGCATCGGCTTGCTCATCAGGCCCAGCGCCATCGCCAGCAGGAGCAGCGCGTAGCGGCCGCGGCCGGGGCGCTCCACCCAGCGCGCGTAGGCCAGGATCGTGAGCATGAAGAACGCCCCGCTCAGCACGTCCTTGCGCTCGGAGACCCACGCCACCGATTCGACCCGCAGCGGGTGGACGGCGAACAGCGCCCCGGCCGCCAGGCTGCGCCACCACGCGCCGGTCAGGCGGAGGAGGACGAGGGCCAGCAGCACGGCGGTCAGCACGTGCCACAGCAGGTTCACCGCGTGGTGCCCGCCGGCGCGCGTGCCGAACAGCTGCACGTCCAGCATGTGCGACCACGTCGTGAGCGGGTGCCAGTTGGCGAGGTGCGGGTGGGTCAGGTACCAGAGGACGTTCTCGAGCTTCAGGCCGCCCAGCACCCGCGGCTGCGCGGTGACGTAGTCCGGGTCGTCGAAGAGGATCCAGTCGTTGCCCAGCACCGGCGCGAAGGCGGCGAAGGTCGCGAGCGCGAGCAGCAGGAGCCCGCCGGGGCGCAGGACCTGCCAGCAGCGCTCCAGGAAGGAGGCCGT
>CAZSQE010000507.1:0-2059 GCA_964608905.1 uncultured bacterium
CCTGGGCATCATCGTGGGGCCGTCCTGGGAGACGGTGAAGGTGGTGCGGGTGGACGGCGAGCCGGTGGCGGTCTTCCACGTCGGGGGCGCCTACTACGGCCTGGCCGACGTCTGCACGCACGACGGCAACTCCATCGCCGACGGCGCGCTCGACGGCCACGAGATCGAGTGTGCGCGGCACGGGGCGCGTTTCGACGTCCGCACCGGCGCGGCGCTCGGCCTGCCCGCGGTCGAGGCGGTGCCGACGCACGCGGTGCGGGTCGTCGGCGACGAGATCCAGGTGGCCTGCGAGTCGTGCGAGGAGAAGCGCGCGGCGCAGGCGGCGGTGGACGCCGCGCCCGCGCCGAAGCCGGTCCCGCCGCCGGGGCCGCCGGCGCGTCACGCACCGACCCAGCAGGAGTTCGCGGTGCGCGCCGCGCTCGAGACGGTGATGGACCCCGAGATCCAGCTGTCGGTGATCGACCTCGGCCTGGTGCGCGAGATCCGCATCGAGCCGGGCCGCACGCTCGTCCGCATGGTGCTGACCACGCCGTTCTGCCCCTACGCGCCCCAGCTCACCGCCGACGTGAGGCAGGCGGCCATGAGCGTGGTCGAGCAGCCCTGCGAGGTCG
The DNA here is from genome assembly GCA_964608905.1 of uncultured bacterium. Lineage (GTDB taxonomy): Bacteria > Eisenbacteria > RBG-16-71-46 > RBG-16-71-46 > RBG-16-71-46 > JANXPZ01. The sequence continues at coordinate 612 of CAZSQE010000507.1, forward strand.
AGATCCTGCCCGACGCCTGGAACCCGCAGATGATGCCGGACCCCGGCCTGCTCGGCTTCTCGACCTGAGGCCGTGACGACGGAGGCCCCGCCGCCCGGCGGGGCCTTCGCGCACGGGGGGCGGGTTTCCCGCCGGACGCACGGCGCCGGACCGCCTCCCCGCTCCGGCCCGATTCCGGTGGAGCCGCCGGTGCGGTCGCCGTAGACTCGTCTCCGAACACGGGCATCCCCCGTTTGGCACGTGGGCGCTCTCCTCGGGAGCACGACCATGAGGCTGACCGACCTGCAGTTCTGGGAGAGACGCTGGCGCGCCCGCGCCGTGACGCCGCGGTGCGGGATCGCCCACCCGCGCCGCATGCCCTTCCATCCCCTGTTCGCGAAGCTCCTGCCGCGGGACCTGAGCTACGTGGAGGTGGGCTGCGCGCCGGGGCGGACCATGGCGTACTTCCACCACCACTTCGGGTATCGCGTCGCCGGCATCGACTACGTCGCGGAGGACCTCTGCCGCCGCACGCTGGCCGAGGGCGGCGTCGAGGCGTACCGCCTCTACGCGATGGACTTCCTCGAGGAGCTGCCCGCCGAACGGTTCGACGTCGTCGCCTCGTTCGGCTTCGTGGAGCACTTCACCGACCTGGAGACGATCCTCGCCCGGCACGTCGCACTGGTGAACCCGGGCGGCTACGTGGTCGTCGGCGTCCCGAACTACCGGGGGGCCCAGAACCTGCTCCGGCGGCTCCTCGATCCGGCGGCGCTGGCGCGCCACAACCTGGCGGCGATGGAGCCCGGCACGATCCGGCGCATCCTCGCCGGCCTCGGCGCCCGCGAGTTCCCCTACTGCGGGCACTACCGCACGTTCGGCGTCTGGCTCGACCGCGAGGACGCGCCCCGCTGGCTGTGCCGGGCCGTCGGGCTCTGCGACGCCGGCTTCCAGCGCCTCGCGCGCCTGCTGCGGCTCGACAACGTCCCGAGCCGCCTCCTCTCGCCCTACGTCCTGGTCATCGCGCGCTTCTGAGCCCGGATGCGGCGCCGGGCCGCGCCCCACGCCGGGGGAAGAGGAACGGGGCCGGGCTCGTCGCCCGGCCCCGCGTCGCGTCGACTCGCCCTACTTCTTCCAGAGAATCGAGGCGGCCGGGCAGTCGTTCATCATCTTCTCGACGTCCGCCTTCTTGCTGTCGTCCACGTTCGTGTTGAAGACCTCGGCGATCTCCTGGCCCGCGACCTTGCGGAAGATGTCCGGCATCGCCGTGATGCAGTCGCCGCACTCGGTGCACAGATCGGCATCGACGTAGAACTCGGGAAGCTTGCCCAATGTCCTGCTCCTGTCTGGGGTTGGGAGTGACGGCTGACGCGGGCCCGGCACCGTGCACACGGGCAGACCACGGTGGATTTGTCCCACAACTCCTCGAAACGCGCCAGCCGGCCGGGCGGGGGCCCGGGCCGGGGGCGCGG
>CAZSQE010000508.1:0-2055 GCA_964608905.1 uncultured bacterium
GGCTGGCGCCGGGCCGAGCTCGTTGCCCTGCTCGACTTGCTGGACGAGAACGAGCCCGCCGCAGGGAAGCGCGCAGAGCACCGGCGCATCCTGTCCCGCGCCGTCGCGCTCGACGGGCCCGGCGCGGCGCGGGACTGGCTCGGCTCGGATTTCGAGGCCGTTGATCGATTCGCGAATCCAGAACGCGAGGCGGCGCGGGCCATGCTCGCCGAACGCGCGGCGCGGGCGCCAGCGGGCGCCGGCAACGCCGACCGCCCCGGGCCAGTGATCGTTTCGAGCCGGCGGGACGCCGGCGCCGTGTTCGTTGACCTCGGCCCTGACGAGGGCGGCTATCAGCCCGTCGCCGTCGAGCACGTCCCCCGCGTGCTCGCCGACCTGGGCCTCGCGGTCGAGCCGCTCGAGGGCCGCAAGCGCGAGGCGCCCCGCGCGCTGATCGATCGGCTCGGCGAGCTCTACACACGCGCGGCCTATGACTACGCCGCGCGCACGTCGCGCTACGAGCGCGAGACTCGCACGCTGATCGTAGGCTACCCGCTGCGCCCCGTCGAGCCGCGCCAGGACACCGCCGTCGACGCGTGGCTGCGCGCCCTCGGCGGCAGCGACTATCCGCGCCTGGCGGCGTGGCTCGCGTCGTGCGATCAGCGGTACATCGACCGCCTCGCCGCCGGGCTCGTGCTGGTCGGCCCCAAAGATGCCGGCAAGTCGCTGCTCGCGGCGGCGCTCGCGGGCCTTTGGGGCGAGTGCAGCCCGGTCGGCGCCGGGCTGCTCGTTGACAAATTCAACGCCGACCTGCTGCGCTGCCCGATCGTGTGCGACGAGGAGGCCGCGTTGGTCGGCTCGGGCGAGCTCAGCACCAAACGGTTCCGCGACGCGCTGCAGGCCACCGAGCGCGCGTTCGAGCCGAAGGGCCGCGAGCGCGTCCTGCTGCGCGGGGCGCTCCGATTCGTCGTCCCGTGCAACGCGGTCGGCGACCTGAAGTTCGCCGACCTCTCGGCGGGCGACGTACTCGACGCCGTCGCCGATCGGCTCCTCGTGATCGATCTGGCGCCCCGGGCGCCGGCGTGCCGCGACGCGCTCGCGCGCCTGCGCCTCCCGGGCAGTTGGCGCGTTGACCTGCCGCGGGTGATCGCGCATCTGTCGTGGCTCGCCGATTCGGTGACGCCCCCGGTAGAGCGCTTCATCGGGGGCGGTGGCGCCGCCGGGCGGGCCGCCGTGCTCGCCGGCCACGCCGAGCAGCATTCCCGGGTGTGGTACTCGCTCGCCGACTGGCTCGACTGCGAGGACCCGAACGCAGCGACCGGCGCGGCTCGAGCCTGGGCGATCGTGTGCGGCGAGCTACTGTGCGACGTGCGCGCCCTCGCGGACGCCCTTGGTGGGGCCGACGATCGGCGCGTTGACCGCGACGTACGAGAGGCCCTGGCGCCAGTGAGACGCGGCCTGCGGCGTCCCTGGCGCGGCGGGGAGGACCGTGCGCGGCTGGCTGTGATAGACGCCGACGGCGCCGCGGACGCCCTTCGGGGCAACGGCCACGCCGAGGCGCTGCGCGCACGGCTCGCGGCGAGCCTGTAAACCCTCAGGGATGAGGGGCGCGGGGGGCGCCTTTCGCGGGCTATTCACACGGGCAGGGCATGGCGCCGAGCGGGCGGGCCTTGTTTACAGCCGCGAGGGCCGCTTCCGCGCGGGGCGATCGGGGCAGTCCAGCACTCAGTCCCGGGCAGTCCAACGGGCAGTCCACCCAAAACAGGGCACAAATGGCCGGCAGTCCCACAGTCCACTAGATTCGGGGTCTCGGGTCGCGCCGCCGCTTCCAGGCCACCCCGCCGGCTAGGTCTATTCTCTTCTCTTTAATTTAAGAGATCTAGTGGACTGACGGGACTGTCGGCCGTTTCTGGTGGACTGCCGTTGGACTGCCGAGCGTTTACAGCGGACTGGACGCTGGACTGCGGCCCGCGCCAGCGCACGGAAGCGACCGGCCGGCTGTAAACAAGGCCCGTCCGGGCGGCGCGCCGGCCGTCTTAGCGGAAAAGCCCGCGTAAACAGGCACCCTCGCACCCT
>CAZSQE010000509.1:0-2051 GCA_964608905.1 uncultured bacterium
GTACCCCGAGGTCCCGCGCCCGACCGATGCCCGTCTCCGTCGTTAGCCCGCGCGGGCTAACGACGGAGACGGGCATCGGTCGGGCGCGGGACCTCGGGGTACTTCACCCGCACGTGGAAGGTGGCGGTCAGCACCGGGATGAACGCCTCGCGGATCCTCGCCAGCTCCTGCAGCGTGAGCCCGCACTCGTCGAGCTGGCCCTGCTGCACGCGCTCCTCGAGCTGCCGCGTCACCAGTCCGCGGATGCGGCTGGGGGTCGGCTCCGACAGGGCGCGCGAGGCGCCCTCGACGCCGTCGGCCAGCATGAGGATCGCGGTCTCCTTCGAGCGCGGCCGCGGGCCCGGGTACGAGTAGTCCTCGCGCCGCGCCTGCGGGTCGCTCTCCAGCGCCTTGGCGTGGAAGTAGGCCATCACCATCGTGCCGTGGTGCTCGGGGATGGCGGCGCGCACCGCCCGCGGCAGGTGCTCGCGGCGCGCCAGCTCCAGCCCCTCGTTCAGGTGCGACTTCACCACCAGCGTGCTCATGTTGGGCGAGAGCTTCTCGTGCGGGTTGCGTACGTGCGGCGGGATGTTCTCGTTGAAGTACTCCGGCTTCCCCAGCTTGCCGATGTCGTGGTAGTAGGCCGAGACCCGCGCCAGCAGCGAGTTCGCGCCGATCGCCTCGGCGGCGCGCTCGGTCAGGCTGCCGACCACCATGCTGTGGTGGTAGGTGCCGGGCGCCTCGAGCTGCAGCCGCTTGAGCAGCGGCCGGTTCAGGTCGGACAGCTCGAGCAGCGTGATGTCCGAGGTCAGCCCGAACAGGCGCTCGGCCAGCGGCAGCAGGACGAACGCCAGCGCCACCGACATCAGGGCGTTCACGCCGCCCCAGGCCAGGTCCTGGACCAGCACCTCGGGCCGGGGCTGCTGGCCGAGGTCCCAGGTGAGGATGGCGAAGCCGTTGGCCAGGGCGATGACCACCGTGGCCACGGCGAAGTGCCAGCGGTGGCGGAGCCGCGCCACCGAGTAGACGGCGGTGATGCCGCCCATCACCGCCATGGCGGTGAACGGCGCCTTGAGGTCGGTCAGCGCCGCCGTGACCACGGCCAGCAGCAGCGTGAACACGATGGCCGGGCGCTTCTCCAGCAGCGAGGCGGTCACCAGCGGCGCCGCCGCCAGCGGCACCGCCATCACCGGCAGCTCCAGCGTGCCGACCAGCAGCCGGGCGCCGCCCAGCACCGACAGCGTCAGCAGCGCGAACAGCGCCAGCATGCCGTTGTCGCCGTACACCCCCGGCAGCTCCATGCGCAGGTAGGTGGCGAAGGCGGCCATGAAGAGCAGCATGAGCAGCGCGCGCGCCAGCGGCGGGACGAGCCGGTCGGCCGGCTCGCGCCGCGCCGACTCGAGGTTCTCGAGCGAGCGCAGGCGGTTGAGCGCCTCGCGGGTGACCTTCTGGTTGGCGTCGACGATCAGCTCGTCCTTCTTGACGTAGCCCAGCAGCGCCGGCACCGCCCCCTGCGCCTGCACGCGCCGCCACTCGGTCTCGGCCCGGTCGCCCACCACGTTCGGCTGCAGGAACGGCCCGGCCAGCTCGCCCACCAGCTGGCGGCCGCGCGGGTCGTCGGGGAAGGCGGCGCGCGCCCGGCGCTCGATGAGCGCCAGCGCCTCGCGCCGGTCGTAGAGCAGGCTCACCGTGCGCGGCGTCTCGGCGTCGCCCTCGCGCAGGCTGATCGAGCGGTAGCCCAGCACCGTGCCGCCGCGCTTCTCCGCCACCACGCCGGCGGCGTAGAGGTCGTTGAGCCAGCTGCCCAGTTCGCGCAGCACCCGCCGCGCCCGCCCCGGCGCCGCCAGCGCCGCGGCGCCCGGCTCGGTGAGGGGCACGCCCAGCGCGCGCAGGGCGCGCACGCGGTCGGCGGGCTTGGTGTCGGCCGACAGCGCCACCGCCAGCGCGTTCTCCTGGAACGCCGCCAGCCGCTGCTGCATCGCCGCCGAGACGCGCGCGTCCACCACGAACACCGGCGGCACCGCCGCCGCGGCCTGCGCCTGCTCGCGGCGCAGCGCGGCCTCCTCCTTTTC
>CAZSQE010000510.1:0-2033 GCA_964608905.1 uncultured bacterium
CGAGCCGTCGTCGACGTAGAGGACCTCCCACGCCCCGCCGGCGGCGTCGAGCGCCGCGGCCAGCTCGCGCTGCAGCTCGGGCAGGCTCTCGGCCTCGTTCCAGGCGGGCACCACCGCCGTGAGGCGGATCCCGGGCGTGCTCATCCGCGTCCCTCCCCATAGAGCGTGCGGGCCCACGCGGCCTCGGCCGCCAGTCCCTCTTCGATGCCGACCGACGGCACCGTCCCCAGCGCCGCGCGCAGCCGCGTCGCGTCGGCGCGCGTGCGCGGCGGGTCGCCGGGCGGCAGCGGCTCGTGCCGCACGACCGCCTTGACCCCCAGCGCGCGCTCGAGGTGGGCGATGGCCTCGCGCACCTCGACCTGCGAGCCGCCGCCCACGTTGTAGACCGCCGGGCCGCCGCCGCGCTCCCAGGCGAGGAACGTGGCCTCGACCGCGTCGGCGACGAAGGTGAAGTCGCGCGACTGCGAGCCGTCGCCGTACACGCCGATCGGCTCGCCGCGCAGCAGGGCGCGGCAGAAGCGGTGGAAGGCCATGTCCGGGCGCTGGCGCGGCCCGTAGACGGTGAAGTAGCGCAGCGCCACCGCCGGCAGGCCGAAGTTGCGGCCGTAGAGCAGCACCAGGTGCTCGCCCGCCAGCTTGGTCACGCCGTAGGGCGAGAACGGCCGCGGCAGCGCGTCCTCGGCGGTCGGGTAGCGCTCGGCGTCGCCGTAGACCGAGGAGGACGAGGCGTAGACGAAGCGCTGCAGCCGGCCGTCCCGGTAGCGCTCGAGCAGGCGCTGCGTGGCCAGCACGTTGTGGTGGGCGTAGGCGGCGAACTCCTCCCCCCACGAGGCCCGCACGCCCGGCTGGGCGGCGAGGTGGAAGACCACGTCCGCCTCGGGCAGGCCGGCGAGGTCGTCGCGGCCCAGGTCCAGCTCGAGCAGGCGGTAGCGCGGGTCGGCCAGCGCCGTCGCGGCGTTGGCGCGCTTGACGGCCGGGTCGTAGTAGCCGGTGAAGGCGTCCACCCCGGTCACCCGCGCGCCGGCGGCGAGCAGGCGCTCGACGAGGTGCGAGCCGATGAACCCCGCGGCCCCGGTCACCAACGCGTGCGGTCCGGCCATCGCGCCTCCGCTCACGGCTGTGCCGGCGGCGCCGGCAGCGCGCCCGGGCCCCGCCCGGCGGCGCGCCCGAGCATCTGGAGCACGGCCTGGGCGTCCTGCTCCTGCGGGTTCACCTGCACCAGCCGCTGCAGGTAGCCGACCCCGCGCTCGATCTCCCCGCTGCGCACCAGCAGCGAGTAGGCGAAGTAGTAGGGCCGCGCGTAGGTCGGGTCGAGCCGGATGGCCTCGTCGTACTCGCGCAGCGCGCCCTGGAAGTCGCGCGCCATCCCCAGCGTCGCGCCGTAGTAGAAGCGGACCTCCGGGTCATGCGGCGAGCGCGCGGCCAGCGCGCGGAAGAAGTCGATGGCGCGCGTGGTGTCGCCGTGGTCCAGGTAGAACCCGCCCAGCGGGATGAGCGCGGCCGAAAGGCCCGGGAACATGCGCTGCACCCGCTCCATCTCGGCGATGCCCCGCGGCAGGTCGCCGCGGTCGCGGTAGTGGAAGGCCAGCCGCGTGTGGGCCGAGGCGTAGTTGCGGGTGATGGTCGCGGCGTTGTCGTCCTTGTAGACGCCGCGGTCCCACGAACCGTCGGCGAGGAACAGCCCGCGGTAGAGGAAGCGCCGGTAGAGGTTCTCGTCGGTAGCGGCCACGTCGAGCCCGCCCTGCAGCGAGTCGCGGTTCACGCGGAAGACCAGGCCCTCGAGCGTCAGCAGCGGGTCGAGACCGTAGTGCTCGGGCACGGTGATGGCGATGTAGGGCTGCTTGACCCAGCCCGTGTCCCGCTGCGAGCGCTGGATGAGCTGGTAGACCATGATGTCGTTCGTGTAGACGATGTTGCCGGCCTCGTCGCGCACCGCCCCGGCGCCGAGCGTGCGGATGTCCGCGTCGGAGAGGACGACCGGCACCTTCGGCTCCTCGTCGCGCAGCTGGAAGATGTACCAGTCCGTCTGCAGC
>CAZSQE010000511.1:0-2019 GCA_964608905.1 uncultured bacterium
AACATAGACGGCGGAGACGTTGCCCAAACGGCGTTGTTTCTGCTTTCGCCCATGTCTGCGGGCATTACCGGCGAAGTAATTCACGTCGATAGCGGATTCAACATCCTGTGCAATTTCCCGCCGCTAAAAGCATGGGAAGATTCCACACCAAGTACGCCAAAAAGCGAATCCACGAACCCGCAGTAAGTTGCGACGTGAAAAATTACGATGCGTCCCTTGACATTTCAAAGAGCAGGTCGCCGAGGCGGTTCAGGTAGCGCACCACGGCGGGCTCGACCGGCGCGGCCCGCCGCAACGCCACGGCGCGGCGCTCGGCGCGCCGGCAGACCGTGCGCGCCACGTGGAGCCGCGCGCCCTGCGCCGTGGCGCCCGGCAGCACGAAGCCGCCGATCGGCGGCAGGTCGTCCTCGAGCCGGTCGATCCAGCGCTCCAGCGTCGCGACGTCGTCGTCGCCGACGCTCTCGCCCCCGGCCCCCGCCAGCCGGGCGCCGATCGCCAGCAGCCGGGACTGGATGGTGGCCAGCTCGGCGTGCAGCGGGCCGCCCGGGTCGTGGGCGCGCGCCGCGCCCAGCGCGGCGTTCAACTCGTCCACGGCGCCGAGCGCCTCGACGGCCGGTGCGTCCTTGGGGACGCGCGCCCCGCCCCCCAGGCCGGTGGTGCCGTCGTCGCCGGTGCGCGTGTAGATCCGCATGCGCGCAGTCTAGGGAGGCCCCGGCGGTGGCACAAGCGCGGCCGGCTCAGGCCGCGGCGCCGCCGGCCCCGGCCCGCAGCAGGTGGGCGAAGATCGCCAGGTAGTCGCGCGCCTCGCGGGGGTGGAGGAAGTTGTCGCGCACGTGCTCGCGCCCCTCGCGCCCGAGCCGCCGGCGCAACGCCGGCTCGCGCAGCAGGCGGGTCATCTGCAGGGCGCAGCCCTCGACCGAGCGCACGAGCAGGCCGGTGCGCTCGTGGATCACCTGCAGCGGGATGCCGCCCACGGCGCTGGCGACCACGGCCCGGCGCTTCCACAACGCCTCCGACACGGTGAGGGCGAAGCCCTCGCGCAGCGACTTCTGCACGACCACGGTCGAGCGGCGCTGCAGCGCGTTGATGGCGAGGTGCGAGTCGGGGGGCAGGTCGAGGATGGTCACGTCGCGTCGCGCCTCCGCCCGCTCGCGCGTCTCGGCCAGCACCGCGGCGCCCTCGGGGTCGTCGTCGGCCGTGCCGCCGGCGAGGACGAGGTGCGCGCGCTCGCGCCGGCGGGCCAGGACGAACGCCTCCAGCACGCCGACGGGGTCCTTGAGCCGGTCGAAGCGCGACACCTGCGTGACCAGCGGCGTGTCGCGCGGCAGGCCGAGCGGCTCGAGCCGCCAGTCCAGCTCGTCGTCTTCCATCTCGCGGTTCTTCTCGGCGAGCGGGTCGATCGAGGGGGGCGCCAGGAACGCCGGCCGGGCCAGCGGCGGGACGAAGCTGGCGTGCGAGAAGACGGCGGCATCGTGGCGCTCGACGTGCGGGAGCAGGAAGGCGAGGGTGTCCGCGTCGGCCCGCGACAGGTCGATGTGGCAGCGCCACAGCCAGCGCTGCCCGGCCTCGCGGCGCAGCCCGCACAGCGCCACCGGCTGCGGGTCGTGGACGAAGACGAGGTCGCCGTCGAGCGCCAGCCGTCCGGCGGCGCGCCGGTTGGTCTCGAGGAAGTGGGCGCGGTCGTCGTCGTCGAGCGCGGCGGGCGCGCCGTGCAGCGCGTTGTGGATCGTCTTGGTGATCTCGTAGAAGCGGGCGTCGCCGGGCAGCACCTCCCAGGTGGTCGGCACGCCCAGCTCGTTGAGCAGCGGCACCAGCCGGTGGAGGATCTCGGCGACGCCGCCGCCGGTGGCGGTCGAATTGACCATGACGATGCGGTGCCCGCGCAGCGAGCGCGCGAGCGATTCCAGCGCGGCCATGGGGCCGGGGCCGACCGCGGCGCGGTAGCCCTCGACCAGGGAGGCGCTCACGCCGTCCCCCCGCCGCGGCGCAGCAGGCGCGCCACCGCCCGCCGTCCGGCCT
>CAZSQE010000512.1:0-2011 GCA_964608905.1 uncultured bacterium
AACGGGGGTCCGGGGGATGCCTGGGGTTGTTTGGGCACCCGTTTACCAGTGTCTAACGCTGAGCACGAAAGTTCGATGCGCCTCTAATCGAAGTTCGAAGGCGATGAAGTGCGGGGTGGCACGTGAGCGGCGCGTAGGCGGCACGTGAGCGGCGCGTAGGCGGCAAGACGGGCTGGATGGGTTCCGACTATCGCCGCTCGGTCTCGCCGCCCCGGCCGCCCGGCCGCGCCGGCCGCCCTCCCGCGTCCGGCGCGGATGCGCTATCATCGGTCGGTGCGCAGCGCGACACCGGGGCCCGTAGCTCAATGGTGGAGCAGGGGACTCATAATCCCTTGGTTGCAGGTTCGAATCCTGCCGGGCCCACCAGCGCGTCTTTCGCGCAACTGGCGCACCAACCGCTCGCCCGCACCACCACAATGCGGAGACACATGCCACGCGAACGGCTCACGAGACGCGAAAGGTCCGAGGGAACGCGGTCACGCCGCAGGGGCGTGCTGCTGGCTCTCGCTGCGGCGCTTGTCGGAATCAGCGCCATCGCGGGCGGCGTCATCATCGCAACGGCTGTCAGCGGGCTCACGCCGGGCTCGGCGGCCCAGGGTAGCGGTAACCAGACCAGCCTGACGGGTCTGGACGACCCCGCCGCCGCCCGTGGCGCCGACTACTCGTCGGCCTCGGCCACGCTCGATGCGTCGGCGACAGCCTCAGTGGAGATCCCCACGCTAGCGGGCAAGTCCGTCGCCGAAGCGCGCGCGATACTCGAGGCAGTCGGCCTGGCGGCAGAGATCCGCCCCGGCGTCGCCGAGAACGACCTCGTCACCACCCAGGAGCCTGAGCCCGGCGCCGTGGTGCCACAGGGAACCGGCGTCCGACTCGCCACCGGCGATGCCAGCGCACCGCCCGGCATGCCGTCGGCCCGCGCGACCAGAGTGCTTGCCGCCCTCGACGGGCGCCAGGCGGCCTCCGCACCCGGGTCCGCACCCGCGCCCTCGGCGCCGACCGTTCGCGCCACTGGGTTGGTCGTCGTGATCGACCCCGGCCACCAGTCGAAGGGCGACTCCACCCACGAGCCCATCGGCCCGGGGGCCTCTGAGACCAAGCCGCGCGTCACCGGCGGCACCACCGGCGTGACCACCAAGATTCCCGAGTACGAGGTCGTCTTGCAGATCTCGACCAACCTCAAGGCGCGCCTCGAGCAAGCGGGCGTGACTGTGATCATGACGCGCACCACCAACGACGTGAACATCTCCAACTCCGAGCGCGCCGCGATCGCCAACGACGCAGGCGCGGACCTCTTCGTCCGCATCCACGCCGACGGCAGCACCGACTCCACCGTCGCAGGCATCTCGACCCTCTATCCCGGCGAGAATCGCTGGACCGCACCGATCGCGGCCCCGAGCGCCCGCGCCGCCACTCGCGTCCACGAGGCCACTGTCGCCGCGACTGCCGCGACCTCGCGTGGAACGCGCGCACGCACTGACCTGTCGGGTTTCAACTGGGCGCGAGTCCCGTCGGTGTTGGTCGAGTGCGGCTTCATGTCCAACCCGGTCGAGGACCGCCTGCTTTCCAGCCCGCACTACCAGGACAAGCTTGCCGAGGGGATGGCGACTGGTATCCTGTCGTATCTCAACGGAACAGGGGAGTAGTGATGGGGAGTCACCGCTGGACGTTTCGCAGGGCGCTGCTGGCGGGCACGCTGGCCGGCGTGGTTGTGATCGCGGCGATCGCGGCCTACGTGTTTGCCACGGGCGGCCTCAGGCCCGCCCACGCGGGTGCCGACGACGTGATCGTCGTCCTCATACTCCCCGACGAAGACGGTGTCGCCATCCCGCGCACTATCGCGCGCTACGCGGCGATCGCTCCCGCCGCTCTGCACGTCGATCCGCTCACCCCCGCGAAGATCGCGGGCACCGGCTACGACACCCTGCGCGATGCCTACCCCTTTGGCGGGGGAAGCGGTCTTGCGTCGGCCCTGCACGGGGCCACCCCGCCTCCTCCCGGAGCGGCCGCAAGC
>CAZSQE010000513.1:0-2008 GCA_964608905.1 uncultured bacterium
CGGGCGGCCGCAGCGCGCGCAGGGAAAGGTCGCGCTGCGGCGCGCGCCAGCGGCGCCGGGGCGCCTCTCGCCCGCGCCGCTCACCGTGTCTCCACCGTGACCACCGCCGGCAGCGGCACCGGCGCCGGCGGCGGCAGGCCGCGCTCCCACTGGCCGAAGCTGGCGTAGCGGAAGTCCCCGGCGCGCACCAGCATCTCGGCCTCGCGCCCGCCGTCCATGGCCATGGCCAGCGCCAGGTCCAGCGGCGAGCGCTGCAGCAGCTGCGCGAAGTCCCAGAGCGTGTAGCCCCCCTCGGTGGTCAGCACGACCAGCCGGCCGTGGCGGTCCTCGGCCACGGCGGTGCGGGGCGCGACCTGGTCGCTGCGGCGCACGCGCACCGTCCCGGCGCGGTCGAAGAGCATGAACGACTGCGCCACCTCGGCCCAGCCCAGCGAGTCGGCGTCGAGCCGCTCCCGGGACAGGTCGAGGACGCGCGCCCCGGGGCCGCCGCCGCGCGGGCCGGCCACCAGCGCCGCCCGGTAGGTGGGGTGCGGACGGCGGGAGACGAGCCGCCCCTCCGTCGCCAGCAGCCCCATGTAGGAGTAGTCGTGGTAGTACTGGCCGGCGTTGAACACCGCCAGCGCGCCGCTGCGGCGCTGCCACTCGGAGATGGCGAGCGGGCGCCCCTCGGGCTCGCGGCTGAAGTGGCGCACGCGCAGCCGGGTGCGGGCCGGGTCGAGGCGGAGCACGGCGATGGTGGTGGAGCCGGTGCGGCAGAAGGGCTCGCCGCGCACCGTCGCGAACTCGGCGCCGGGGGCGAGCTCGCGCCAGTGCGTGCCGCCGGCGCGCTGGCTGACGAGGAAGGCCCCGACCACGATCGCCGCCAGCGCGCTCACCCGCGCGACGGGGAAGTGCGAGCGCGTCATGCGGTCAGTCTGACGGGCGGCCGCGCGCGAGTCAACGACCGGGGAAGCGACGCGGTCGGGCCGCGCGGACGGATGACAGACCGGGAAGGCGAAGGCGATGCCGCGGCGCGGCGACGCGGGACGGACGGGACGAGCGGGCGGCGCGGACGGGCGGCGGACGGGGCGGGCTACGCCGCCCGTTCGTCGTCGAGACCGCCGTCGGCCCTCATGTCCTCGGTCGGGATGTCCTCGCCGCGGTCGAAGAACGAGGTCAGCGCGTCGAGGTCCCGCTTCGCGTCGGGGTAGCCGGGGTGGATCCACAGCGCGTGCCACATCAGGCGCAGGGCCATCTCCAGGCTGCCGACCTCGACGCAGGCCGAGCCGGCGAGGTACCAGAGCACGGGGTCGTGCGGCGAGCAGGACAGCCCGCGCAGGGCGTACGACAGCGCCTCGTGCTCCTCCCCGTCCCGCAGCGCGACCGCGGCGGCCTCGGTGAAGGCCTTCGCCGCCTCGGCGTTGGGTACGGGGTCCAGGCCCGGGATGAGCAGCTCCAGCTCGCCGATGGCCAGCTTCAGCGTGTGGACCATGTACGGCTCGAGACCGGGCTCACGGCGCGTGAGCACGCGGTCGGCGAGGTGGGCCAGCGCGCGGGTCAGCTCGTTCACGGTCGGACGGGGCGTCTCGGACACGTCGTTCTCCTGCGGACCGGAGCCGCGCCCGCCACCCATTGGTCGTGCGCTGGACCCATCCTTCGATGAGTGCCCAGCAGGGGGCGAGCGCAGCGGACTCACGGTCCTGGGGCCGTTATCGGCCCGACGCGCCCGGACTTGAACGGTTTCGCCGGGCGGGCCGCGCCGGCCGCTCAGGCCTTCGCGAACCGCGGCTCGGCGACGCGCAGGAACTGCTCGAGCACGTTCCCGGCCACCCGCAGCCGGTAGTCGCGCTCGGAGCGGATGTCGTCGATGGGCGCGATGTCCTGGAGCAGGGCCGCGCGCGCCGCGGCGAGCGCGCGGGCGCCGGGCCGCGCGCCGAGCAGCACCTGCTCGACGCGGCGGGCGCGCAGCGTCACCGGGGCGACGCTGCCCAGCGCGACGCGCGCCACGTCCACGCGGCCGTCGCGGCCG
>CAZSQE010000514.1:0-2000 GCA_964608905.1 uncultured bacterium
GCTGGAGGTGGCGGGCCTGCCGGAGGCGCTGCGGCCCGGGCACCCGGTCGCGGCGCGGGACCTGACGCGCGGCACGCACCTGGGCCTGGCGCACGAGTTGTCGGCGCGGGAGGTCGAGGTCGTGCGCGCGGGCGGGCTGGTGGCGTACGCGGCGCGTTCGCGGCCGCGCGGGGAAGAGGAGTGAGATGCTGATCGACCAGGCGCGCATCCACGTCATCGCCGGCTCGGGCGGGAACGGCTGCGTGAGCTTCCGGCGGGAGAAGTACGTGCCCAAGGGCGGCCCCGACGGGGGCGACGGCGGGCGGGGCGGCAGCGTGATGCTCGAGGTGGACGCGCACGTGCGCACGCTGCTTGACTGCCGCGAACAGCCTCGATACCGTGCGGATTCGGGCCGTCCCGGCTCGGGGAACCGGCGTTCGGGCCGAGACGGCGGCGATCTCGTGGTGCGCGTGCCCCCGGGGACGGTGCTGCGGGAGCCGGAGAGCGGCGAGGTGGTCGCGGACCTGGTCCGCGCGGGCGAGCGGTACGTCGCCGCGCGGGGCGGTGGCGGCGGCCGCGGCAACGCGCGCTTCGCGACCCCCACGCACCAGGCGCCGCGGCGCGCCGACCCCGGGCGCGCGGGCGAGGAGCGCTGGCTCGATCTCGAGCTCAAGCTCATCGCCGACGTGGGCTTCGTGGGACTGCCGAACGCCGGCAAGTCCACGCTGCTGTCGCGGGTGACGCGGGCCCGGCCCCGCATCGCTCCGTATCCGTTCACGACGCTGGAGCCGCACCTGGGGATCGTGGTGCTGGACGAGGAGCGGCAGTTCGTGGCCGCCGACCTGCCGGGACTCATCGCCGGGGCGCACGAGGGCCGCGGGCTCGGCCACCAGTTCCTGCGGCACGTCGAGCGCACGCGCGTGCTGCTGTTCCTGGTGGAGGCGGGGGCCGAGGGCCCCGCGCACGACCTCGAGACGCTGGAGCGGGAGGTGTCGTTGCACAGCCCGGCCCTGCTGGAGAAGCCGCGGCGCGTGGTGATCAGCAAGGGCGACCTGGTGGCGCCGGAGGAGCGCGCGGCGGCGCCCGCGCGGCTCGGGCTCCCGGGGGCACGGCTCATCAGCGCCCACAGCGGCGAGGGCGTGACGGCGCTGCTCGAGGAGCTGTGGGGACTCATCGCCGCGGACCTGGCGCGCGAGGCCGGAACGGCGGAAGAGGCGGACCATGACGGATGACAAGCACGGGCAGGGCAAGACCTACGACGCGCTCAACGCGCGCAGCCTGACGGCGAAGCGGGAGTACGTGCGGGGGCTCGAGCATCGCCGCGACCCCGAGGCCATCTCCCTGCTCGTCGAGTGCCTGTGCGACGAGTCGTGGTACCTGCGGCAGCTCGCCGAGGAAGCCTTCCTGCACCTGGGCGAGGAGACCGCCCCGGTGCTGCTCCCGCTGCTCGATCAGGGCCTGTGGTTCACCCGCTCGAGCGCGGCCGGCGTGCTCGGCCGGCTGGGCTACGCCCCGGCGGTGCCCGGGCTGATGGCGCAGGCCGAGGACAAGAACCGCACGGTCGTGGACGCGGCGTTCGCGGCGCTGCTGGCCATCGGCCGCGCCAACGGCGCCCCCCGCATCGCCCTCGAGCTGCACCGCATGGCCCCGGACCGGCGCCGTGCCCGCCTGGGCGACCTGGCCGCGCGCGACGCGGCACTGGCCGACCGCGTCGCCCGCCTGATGACCAACGAGGAGATCATGGGCGTGGAGGACGCGGACGCGCTCACCGACGACCACCCGGTGGTGCGCGCGAACGAGGACGGTTTCGAGTGGGAGGCGCTCACCGGGCCGCCGCCGCCGAAGCCGGCGGCGGGCGCGCCGGAGAGCGGGACCCGCCCCCCCGGGCGCGGGGAGGATGGGGTCGGACCCGGCGCTTGAGGCGCGGATCCTGCTGTCGCGCTCGCCCCGGGCCGCCGACGAGACCGCGGCCTGGGAGGCGGCCGACGACGACGCCCGCCGCGACGCGGCCCGCGCGGCCC
>CAZSQE010000515.1:0-1992 GCA_964608905.1 uncultured bacterium
TGGCCGTCCCGATCGGACGTCGAGATCGAGGCTGGCGACGACGCGGAGGCGGTGGCGCTCGTCGAGGCGGCGCTCGCAGCCGCGGCGTCCGGCCTGTCCGGCGCCGACGGGTACGAGGTAGGGGACACCCTACACGCCCTCGTCTGGGACGAGGACGGCACGGTGGTCGCGCACGGGCGCTACGTCCTCACGGAAGCCGACCTGGCCTAGGATCCCCGCCCAAAGCCCCCGCCCCGCACCCATCACCATGGGCCGGGGCTTGGGGCGTCAGGAGAAACCCCATGCTCCCCTCGTCAATCAGGCCGCAGCAGGCGGTGATCGGTGTGCTCCGCGACCAGCGCTGCTGGCATGGGCGCGTGGTCAGCGTGCGCGGCGCGCGCGTCCGGATCGTGGGCACCGCTGGGCTTGTGCGCGTCGTGCACGCGCGGTACGTGTTTCCGGACTGGCCATGACCTGGCTCTCGATCTCAGCGCTCGTCTGGCGGCTCCGCGCCCACCTTGAGCACGCGCAGGGCCTGCCGGTGCGCGAGTCCGGGGCCACCCTGGCCCTCGCCGAGTGTGGCGTCGAGAGGGTGAGTGAGCTCCCCTCCCTCGTGAACTTCGGGGTCCTCACCGTCCTGGCCCAGCCGCTGCGGGTGCACGAGCTCCGCGGGCGCGTCCCCTCGCGCGTCGCCACCACCGACCTGCACTCGCTACCCGACGAGCCGCCGCGGCTGCTCCGCGCCCCCTGGATCGTCGAGGTCAGGGACCCGGAGCGCGGGGAGCGCCTGTTCGGCGACACCGCCGGCCTCGCCGGCTACGAACTCGACGGGACCACCTACCTGCTCGGCGTCGGGTACCCGGACGGGGCCTGGGTCGCGCGCTGGCGCCCGCGCTGGCCCGGCGGCGACATCGAGGCCGGGGTCGTGCGCGAGGACGACGGCGGGCTCGTGGAAGACATCGAGGAGCACGTCGGCTGGGGGCGCTCCGCCGCGCGGTTCGCGATCGTCCTCGGGTTGATGCTCGACGCCGAGGGGACGCCGCTACGCGTCACCGACGACCGCCCCCAACTGCCCGGCTCCCGCAAGGGCAAGCCGCGCCCCGCCCGACCCTGGGCCGTGCGCCGCATCTACCTCGAGGAGCAGGGCAACGACGAGGAAGACGGCCCCGGGGGCGGGGGCGCGGGCGGCGCGGCGTCGGTCACCGACCTCATCGAGAGCTCGGTGATGGTGCGCGGTCACCTGAAGCGCCAGCGGTACGGCGCCGGGGGCGCGCTGGTGAAGTGGATCTACGTCGCCTCCTACGAGGCGCGGCGGTGGTTCACCTCCCGACCGACTCGGGTCGTGGTCTCGTGACGCGGTTCTTCGCCAAGCTCGCGCCGTTCGCCCGCTGGTTGCGCGCGAGCGGCTGGGCCACCGAGCCCCCCGTCGGTCCTTGGGAGGTCGTGCGCGCGCGCAAGGGCAGCGTGATGGTGTTGTTCTACGGACGCGAGGACGGCCGCCTCGCCGCGGGGAACGCCGCCGCCGCCAAGCTCGCCGGGCGATGGATCTCCACCACCCAGGCCGAGCAGGAGCGGGCCGCCAGCGAGGCGCGCGCTCGCCGCGCCGCGGCCCTGCGGCTGCAGCAGGAGCCGCCACCGCGGGTCCCGACGAAATGGCGCCGCACCCGCGCCGGGGGGCGCCTCCACATGCCGAGCACGGTCCTCGGCGAACTCCTGGACGCGGCAGAAGACGCCCCGCCGCTGCTCCTCGAGCTGCGAGAGATCGCAGTCGCGGGGATCAGCGACGCCATCGAGGGCGCGGCCTCGATGGGCGAGGCCGCCAAGCTGCTAGGGATCAGCCGCGCTACCCTCTACCGGTACGTGGAGAGGTACCCGGAGCTTAGGTAGGGACAGTTCCGCCGAGCCGCGCGCTCTGCCGTGTGGCTGCACGCCAAAGGCGTTCTCGCGCGCCTTCCCGCGCGTGGCCGCCGGACCGCCGCCGCGTTACGCTGCTCGCGATCGGGGTCGTTCCGC
>CAZSQE010000516.1:0-1991 GCA_964608905.1 uncultured bacterium
TTCGAGCGCCTGATGTTCGCCGGCTCGGCGAACCACGGTCCGCAGGAGCACCAGCGCCTCGTCGCCGCCGCCGGCGGCGCCGTGGGCGCCTTCTCCGCCGCCGACTTCGCCTGCTACCACCAGACCGTGCCGCCCGGCGCGCTCGATCTCGCGCTCGAGCTGGAAGCGGACCGCATCGCCGCCCTGCGGCTGTCGCCGCCGGTCGTGACCGACGCGGCGCGGGCCGTGGCCGGCGAGGCGCGCCGCCAGGCGGAGACGCAGCCGTGGGCCCCGGCGCTGAGCGCGTTCTACGAGCTGGCCTGGGGCGCGCATCCCTACGCCCGGCTCGCCCCGGGACCGGCCACGGACCTCGCGCGGATCGGGGTCGAGGAAGCCGAGGCCTGGCACGCCGCCGCGTTCGCGCCCCACGAGCTGCTCGTGACCATCGCCGGGCGCTTCGACGCCGACGAGGCGCTGCGGCTGGCGAAGCGCCGGCTGGAGCCGCTCCGGCGTCGCCCGGGCCTGCCGGCCGCGTCGCCCGTGCCGCCGCAGAAGGAGACACGCCGCGCCTGGCGGCGCCTCGACGTGCCGCTCGACCTGCTCGTCGCGGGCTGGAAGACGCCCGGCCGCGGCGCGCCCGGGACGGCGGCGCTGGCCGTGCTCGCGCGCGTCCTGTCGGGCGCGGCGTCGGCGCCGCAGCGCGCGCTGCTGGCCGACTCGGTCGGCTGCCTGTCGGTGCAGGCCGCGTTCGACGGCCGGCGCGACGGCGGGCTGCTCTACGTGATGGCCGTGGTCCGGCCCGGCGCCGACAGCGCGCGGGTCGAGGCCACCCTGCTGGCGCAGCTGGAGCGCCTGACGCGCGAGCCGGTGAGCGAGGCCGAGCTGGACCGCGCCCGCCGGCAGGAGGAGGTGGCCACGCTGCTCGGCTGGCAGACGCCGCGCGGCGTCGCCGACGCCCTGGGCCAGGCCCGCCTCGTGGACGGCGACGGGCGCGCGGCGGCGCTGCGCCTCGAGCAGGTGCGGCGCCTCACCGCCGCCGACGTGCAGCGCGCCGCCGCCGTGCTCGTCCCGGCCGGCCGCAGCCTGCTCTGGGTCTCCACCACGCGGCCCGCCGCGCCGGCCGGAGTCGGCCGGGCGCGCCCGGGCCTGTCGTCCTCACAGGGAGGTCGCTGACCATGGCCACGCCCGCCCGCATGCCCGCCCGCGCCGTCGCGCCGGTCCTCGCCGCCGTCCTGCTCGCCGCCCCGTCCGCGCGCGCCGCCGCGCCGGCGCCGTTCCGCGTGCCCGTCCCGGTGGAGCGCACGCTCGCCAACGGCCTGCGCGTCGCCGTCTTCCCCGACCACCGCCTGCCGCTCGTGCAGGTGCAGCTGCTCGTCCCCGCCGGGACCGCGCAGGAGCCGGCGGACAAGCCCGGCGCGGCCACGGCCGTGGCCGCGCTGCTGCGCGGCGGCACCAGCTCGCGCCCGGCCGCGGTGCTGACCGCCGACGTGGAGCGGCTGGGCGGCTCGCTCGCCGCCTCGGCCACGCGCGACTTCTCCACGGTCAGCGCGACCTTCCTCGCTCGCGACCTCGACGCGGGCCTCGAGCTGCTGGCCGACGCGGTCGTGAACTCCGTCCTGCCGGCCGAGGAGCTGCAGCGCGTGCGCGGCCAGCTCGCCGGCCGCGCCTTCCAGGCGCAGCAGAGCCCCGCCGCGCAGGCGGACGACCAGCTGTGGGAGGCCGCCTTCGGCGCGCACCCCTACGCCCGATCGCCGCTCGGCGCGCCGGAGGCGCTCGAGCGGCTGGACTGGGAGGGCGTGCGCGCCTTCCACCGCGACTTCTGGCGCCCCGACCGTGCCCTGCTGGCCATCGCCGGGGACGTGGACCCGGCGGTGGCGCTGGCCGCCGCCGCCGACCGCTTCGGCGCCTGGGCCGGCCGCGCCGCGACCCCGGCCGCGCCGGAGACGCCGGCGCCGCCCGCGACGCCGCGCGTGCGGGTGGTGGACCGGCCGGAGCTGGCGCGCACCGAGGTC
>CAZSQE010000517.1:0-1971 GCA_964608905.1 uncultured bacterium
GTATTCCTCCGCCACGTGCCGCTCTCCCCGCGGCGGCCGCGGCAGCGCCCGCGTCAGCAGCGGGCAGCGCGCCTCGCCCCGGTAGCCGACGCGCGCCCTCGCCCCCGCGCGCCAGGCGGACCACGCGCTCGAGAACGACGGCGGCAGCACCAGCGCCAGGTCCGGACGCCACGCGCGCAGGCGCGCGAGCAGCTCCTGCCGCGCGGCCCCCTCCGCCGGCCAGGCGTGGAGCTCGTCGGCCGTGCCGTCGCCGGCCAGCAGCCCGAGCGGGCCCGCGGGCCCGACGCACCGCACGGACGCCCGCGGCAGCGCCGCGCGCAGCCCGAAGAGCAGCGGCCGCGCCATGAGCACGTCACCGAGCCAGTTGGGCAGGCGGACGAGGACGCGCTCCGGGGCGGACACGGCGAGGCCGCGCGCGGTCAGTAGGCCCGGGCGAACAGGGCCAGCCGCTTCCCGGCCGGGGCGACGCCGGCGAAGCAGGCCTGGTCGAGCGGCACGTTGCGCAGCGTGGCCTGGCAGCGGTCCTTGATCTCCGCCTCGAGCTTCGCGTCGCTCTCCCAGGGCAGCGTGACGAAGCCGCGCCTGCCCTCGGCGACGAAGTGGCGGACCAGGTCGTCCACGGACGACGCGTGCGCCGTGTTGGCGTCGCGGAACTCCCGGGCGACCCGGAACATGTCGGCCTGCACCTCCTCGAGCAGCGCCGGCAGCCGGTCCGCGAGCTGCTCGAGCGGGATGGACTCCTTCCTCCGGTCCATCCGGCGCACGCTCATGACCGCGGCCTTGGCCACGTCCCTGGGGCCGACCTCGAGGCGCACCGGCACGCCGCGCAGCTCGTGCTCGTTGTACTTCCAGCCCGGCGAGTACTGCTCGCGCGCGTCCACCTGCAGCCGGACGCGGCCGCCCACGGCCGCCTTCACCTTCTCGATGAAGGCCAGCACCTCGGCGCGCTCCTCCGGCTTGCGCCAGATCGGCACCACCACCGCCTGCACCGGGGCGACGTGCGGCGGCAGCTGCAGGCCGTTGTCGTCGCCGTGGGTGAGGATGACGCCGCCGATCAGCCGGGTCGACACACCCCACGAGGTCTGCCAGACGTGCTGGCGCAGGCCCTGCTCGTCCTGGTAGGTGATGTCGAAGACCTTGGCGAAGTGCTGGCCGAGGTTGTGGGACGTGCCCGCCTGCAGGGCGTAGCCGTCCTTCATCAGCGCCTCGATCGAGTAGGTCATCTCGGCGCCGGCGAACTTCTCGGCGTCGCTCTTCGGCCCCGCGTGCACCGGCATCGCCAGCTCGGTCTCGGCGAAGTCGCGGTAGACCTCGAGCATGCGCAGCACCTCGGCCTGGCAGTCCTCGGCGGTGGCGTGGGCGGTGTGCCCCTCCTGCCACAGGAACTCGGCGGTGCGCAGGAACGGGCGCGTGACCATCTCCCAGCGCAGCACGTTCGCCCACTGGTTGATGAGCACCGGCAGGTCGCGGTACGACTCGATCCACTTCGCGTACATCGAGCCGATGATGGCCTCGCTGGTCGGCCGGATGGCCAGGCGCTCCTCCAGCTCCTTGTTCCCGCCGTGCGTCACCCAGGCGACCTGCGGCGCGAAGCCCTCGACGTGCTCGGCCTCCTTCTGCAGCAGGCTCTCCGGGATGAGCAGCGGGAAGTAGGCGTTCTCGTGCCCGGTGGCCTTGAAGCGCGCGTCGAGCAGGCGCTGCATGTGCTCCCAGATGCCGTAGCCGTAGGGCCGGAACACGATGCACCCGCGCACGCCGGAGTGGTCGGCGAGCTGGGCGCGCTGCACCACCTCGCTGTACCACTTCGACGAGTCCTGCGACTGCGGGGTGAGGCGCTCCGGGCTGCTCGGGCTCGGCTCCTGGCTCACGGCGTGCTCTCCTCTGGCTCCGGTCGTGCGACGGCCCGCGGCCGTGGTGGCCGCGGGCCGTGCAGTATAGGCGGAGGCTTCTCCGGGCAACAAGCGCCGCGGC
>CAZSQE010000518.1:0-1971 GCA_964608905.1 uncultured bacterium
GTGTGCGCCTCGGTGAGCCGCGCGTGGGCCCCGTCGCGCGCGCCGAGGTCGTAGCGCGCCGTGCCGAAGGAGGCCTCCACCCGGCCCTCGCGCACGAGGTACACGGCCTCGCCCTGCGCCCCGCTCGCCGGGATCCGCACGGCCGCCGCCGGGCCCGGCCGGAGCGACACGTGGTAGGCGGCGAGCAGGCTGCCGGGGATGCCGGGCGTGAGCCGCTCGACCCGCGCCCCGCCCGCGGTGGCGTAGCTCTCGCGCCGCCCGCGCGGCAGGTGCCCCACGTCGGCGAGGTCCTCGGTCTCGACGAAGTAGGCGGCGTCGCGGCCGAGCGCCCGCGCGATGCGCGTCAGCGCGCCGACGGTGGGGGAGGTGCGGCCGCGCTCGATCTCCGACAGGTGGGTGGCCGAGAGCCCGCTGGCCTCCTCCATCCGCTTGAGCGTGAGGTGGCGCGCCAGCCGCAGGCTGCGGATGCGCTGCCCCAGCACGTCGAGACCGACGAAGCCGCCCATCCAGTCACCTCCCGGAACGGGAGTCCGTGGGGATGGGACGAGCGGGGCCGGGCCTCCTGGAGAGGCGCGCGGCCACGCCACGACGACGGACGTCCGCCCGGCGCGCGGGGTCCCACCCCGCCGGGACGGCCATTCGGGGGCCTGCGAGCGGCCAACTCCCAGGCGACGATACTCCCACGGGGCTTTCGCGAGCGTCAAGACCCGCGCTCGCGTCCGCCGCTCGGCGCCGCGCCGGCCCCGGCGCCCGGTGGAGCGCTCACGTTGCGCTCACGTTGCCTTGACACTCGGCGCCGCGCGCGGGCACACTGCGGGCCGAAGTGGGAAGTGGTGGCCCGGCGCCGCGGGTGCCGGGCTGCATCGTGCCAGCAAGCCGTCCGGACGTCGCCACGCGGCCGGGCGCTCCCCGAGGTGCGTGTGATCCAGGTGGTCTGCGTCAAGCAGGTGCCCGACACCGAGACCCGCGTCAGGGTGGCGGCCGACGGCCGGAACCTCGACCCGGCCGGGGTCACGTGGGTGCTCAACCCCTACGACGAGTACGCGGTCGAGCAGGCGCTGCGCGTGCGCGAGCAGACGGGGGACGGCGAGATCGTGGCCGTCTCCGTCGGCGGCGGCGGCGTGCCGACCGCGCTGCGCGAGGTCCTCGCCCTCGGCGCCGACCGCGCCGTCCACCTCCGGACCGACGTCGCCGCCCCCGACCCCCTGATGCTGGCGCGGGCGCTGGCGGCGGAGATCCGCGGCCTGAAGGCCGACCTGGTCTGGTTCGGCAAGCAGGCGGTGGACGACGACCAGGCGCAGGTGGGGCCGATGACGGCGGAGCTGCTCGGCCTGCCCGGCGCCACGGTGGCGGTGACCTTCGCCCTGGCCGACGGGAAGGTCACGCTGGAGCGCGAGGTCGAGACCGGGCGCGAGGTCGTCGAGCTGCCGCTGCCGGCGGTGATCACCGCCGAGAAGGGACTCAACGAGCCGCGCTACGCCTCGCTGAAGGGCCGCATGGCGGCCAAGAAGAAGACGATCGAGGAGCGGCCCGCCGAACTCGGCGCGCCGGCCCTCGAGGTCGTCGCGCTCGAGCTGCCGCCGGCACGGCCCGCGGGCCGCATCGTCGGGCAGGGCGCGGCGGCGGTGCCGGAGCTGGTGCGGGCGCTGCGCGACGACGCGCAGGTCCTGTGACGGGGAGAGCCGGATGAGCGTCCTGGTGTTCGTCGAGCAGCGCGACGGTCAGGTGCGCGCCGTGAGCCGCGAGGCGCTGGGCGAGGCCGTGCGGCTCGCGGCGACGCTGGGCGGGCCGGTGGTGGGCGTCTGCCCGGCCGCCGCCGACCCCGGCCTGGCCGCGCTGGGCGAGGCCGGCGCCGACCGCGTGCTGCTGGCCGCGCACCCCGACTTCGCGCACTACGACCCGGCCGGCTACGCCCGCGCGGTGGCCGCCGCGGCCGGGGCGCTCGAGCCCGCCGCGGTCCTGTTCGCCGCC
>CAZSQE010000519.1:0-1971 GCA_964608905.1 uncultured bacterium
GGCCCACGCCGGGCACGAGCAGCCAGCGGGCGCTCGACCACAGCGCCAGCTCGGCCGGGCGGCGGCGCGCCAGCCGGCGCCCGATGCGCAGCGCGCTGCGCCCGGCCGTGCCCGAGCCCAGGACCAGCGCCAGCAGCTCCCCGTCGCCCAGCGCGGCCGCGCCCCGTGCGCGCAGCTTCTCCCGCGGCCGGATCGCCCGCGCCTCCGGGGGCGCTGCGCCTGGCTCCCGCGTCCGCGGCGGCGGACCCGAGCGCCGCCGTCCCGCCGGCTGCGCCCTGTCCGGTGCGGCCGCGGCCTCCGGCGCCGCGCCCCCCGTCTCCGGCATGGACCCCCGCTCCACCTCGCGCCTCCGTGGCCCGCTTGGGAAGCCGAGCCGGGTCGTGGATAATGCACGGCACGGCGCCGGCCCCGGCGCCCCCCGCGCGGGGACGGACCGCCGGCACCGCACCACCCGACACAGGAGACCGCTTGCATGAGCCGTTCCCGCGCTCTCGCCCTCGCCATCGTCGCGCTGTCGCTGCTGCCGGCGGCGCGCCCCGCCTCCGCACAGAAGCAGACCCTCATCGACGCCATCGGCGCCGTGGACTACCTGAACGGCCGCTCGTCCGTCCGGGTGGGGACATGGGCGAAGTACCGCACGACCGGAACCACGGCGGCGGGTGTCACCGACGAGTACACCTCGACCTTGCTGATCGCGGGCGAGGAGGAGTGGTGGGGTGAGGACTGCTTCTGGGTCGAGACCCACACCGACGCGGGGGACGGGGCGATGATCCCCGCCGCCACGCTCATGTCCTGTGCCATCTTCGACGACAGCCTGGCCATCCCCCACGTGCTCATCTACCAGCGCAAGCGCATCATCGACATCGACGAGAACGGCCGGCCCGTCCAGCAGATCACGCGCCGCGGCGAGAGCCAGTTGAGGAGCCGCGAGCCCTTGAACCGGGGCCTGACGTGGATCGTGGACACGCTCGGCGTGGACACGGTGCGCACGCCGAAGGGCGACTTCGCCTGCCTGGTGGTGCGCCGGGAGCAGGGCGTCGGCCAGACCGCCGAGAGCCAGGACAGCACCCGCTACACCGAGATCCGCAAGTCGCGCACCACCTGGATCACCCTCGACGTCCCGGTCACGCACTGCGCCAAGGAGGTCTTCGAGTCCGACATGAAGCAGCACACCTGGCTCACCGGGCGCTCGGGGGAGGCCGGGCCGATGCGCACCGTGGAGCGCGTGACGGGCACGGTCGAACTGCTGGACTTCGGCAGCTCCGGCGTCGAGGCCGAACTCGTACCGGAGGAGCTGCGGCAGCCACTGAGCGCGCAGCGCGCCGGCAAGGCGGCGCGCAAGGGAGCGCCCCCCAGGGTCACGCCGCCGCCGACGCACCGCTGACGCCGGTGCCACGCGCAGGGGCCGCGGAGCCGCGGCCCTTCGCGCGTCCGGCCCGGTTACTCGAAGAGCCCGCGGGCGAAGGTCTCGGGGTCGAACGGCTCCCAGTCGTCCAGCCCCTCGCCGACGCCGACGAGGCTGATGGGCAGGCCGAGTTGGTCGGCGATGGCCAGCACCGCGCCGCCGCGGGCGGTGCCGTCCAGCTTGGTCAGCGCCAGGCTGGTGACCGGCAGCACGCGCTGGAACTCGCGCGCCTGCTGCAGGCCGTTCTGCCCCAGCGTGGCGTCGAGCACGAGCAGCACGTGGTGCGGGGCGCCGGGCAGGACCCGGCCGCAGACGCGGCCGATCTTCTCCAACTCCCCCATCAGGTTGTGCTTGGTGTGCAGGCGCCCGGCCGTGTCCACGAGCACCACCTCCGTGCCGCGGGCGACGGCGGCGGTCAGGGCGTCGTGCGTCACCGCCGCCGGGTCGGAGCCGGGCCGCGCGCGCAGCAACTCCACCCCCGCCCGCTCCGCCCAGACCTCGAGCTGCTCGGTGGCCGCGGCGCGGAAGGTGTCGGCGGCCACCAGCAGGGTCGAGCGCCCCTCGCG
>CAZSQE010000520.1:0-1969 GCA_964608905.1 uncultured bacterium
GCCCCCGCCAGCGCCGCCGCGTCGCCGCGCGGCACGGCGGCGAGGTGCTCGCCCGGCACGCACAGCTCCCGCAGCGCCTCGCCGTCGCCGGTGAGGACGGCCCGCCCCGCGGCCAGCCCCTGCCACACCTTGTGCGGCACGACGCGGCCGGCCTTCGCCCCGGCACCGAACGCCCCCAGCACGACGTGCGCCGCCGCCATCGCCCGCGGCGCCTCCGCGTACGCCAGGGGGCCCGTGAACGAGAGCCGCCGCGCGCCGAGCCGCTCCGCCAGCTCCCGCGCCGCGTCGTGCTCGATGCCGCGCCCGGCCATCTCCACCGCGAAGTCGGGCAGCGCGCCCGCCTCGCGCTCCAGCCGCGCCACCGCCTCCACCACCGTGAGCGTGCCGTGCAGCGGCAGGAAACCGCCGACGTAGAGCACCCGCACCGGCCCCGCCGCCGGCGGCGGCCCGACGGCGAAGAAGGCGTCCTCCGCCCCCACCGGCACGCGCCGCAGCCGCGCGCGCGGCACCCCTAGCGACTCGTACAGCGCCCCGTGCGCCCAGGTGTCGCAGAGCACCAGGTCGGCCAGGCCCAGCGACCAGCGGTCCAGCCGGCGGTTCCAGCGCGCCTGCGCCGAGCCCTCGGCGTGCAGGCCCCAGTCGGCCACCAGCGTGTCGTGCCGCGACACCAGCGGGTCGAACACGAGCAGGCGCCGCCCGGCCAGCGCGCGGGCCAGCGGCACGTCCTTGTGGCGGAACTCGGGCACCAGCAACACGTCGGCCGCGCGCGCCGCGCGGCCGAACGCCGCCACCAGCGCCGGGTAGCGGCGGAAGGCGCGCCGCTCCGGCACGCGCGCCTCCAGCACCCCGGCGCCGCCGCGGCGCAGGCCCTCGCGCAGGATCCGGTTGCGCGGGTAGGCCGGGTCCCAGGCGCCGAAGAAGCAGACCTTCACGGCGCGCTCTCCCCCGCGCCCGGGTGCCGGCGATCGTGGCGGGACAGCGCGCGCAGCCGGGCGTACTTGAGCCGCACCTGGGCCGCCGCGAGCGCGCACAGCCGCAGGCCCGCCGCGCCGTCGAGGAACCCGAGCTGGAACACGTACATCCGCAGGAAACGCAGCAGCGGCCGCAGCTCCCGGTCCCACCACCGGGCCGTGCGCCCGGCGGCGAATGCCTCCAGGGCTCCCGCGCGGGCGTAGTCCCGGAGCTTGCGCTCGCATTCCGCCTCCGTGGCGTACGAGCGGTGCTCGATGCGGCCGGCCAGGTGCCCCATGCGTCCCTCGATCCGCACCCGCTCGTGGACCCGCGCGTCCTCGAAGTGCGCTCGCGACCGGCGGAACAGGCGCGTGACGCGCTCCCCCTGCCAGCCGCAGAAACGGATGGGCCGCCCCAGGAAGTGCCCGCGCCGCTCGATCGTGAACGCCGACTCCACGGGCTCCGGCCCGGCGAGCGTGCGGCGGACCGCGGCGACAGCCGACCCGTCGAGACGCTCGTCCGCGTCGAGCCAGAGGACCCACGGCTGCGTGCAGCGCTCGAGCGCGTGACGCCGCTGGGCGCCGAAGTCGTCCAGCGCCCGCGGGAAGACGCGCGCGCCGAGCCGCTCGGCCGCGGCACGGGTCGCGGGATCGCCACGCTCGTCCCACACCACCACCACCTCGCGCGCGAAGCCGAGCGCCGGCAGCAGCGCCTCGAGGTCCGCGGTCTCGTCGCGGGCCAGCAGCAGCACCGACAGCGGCAGCCTATCGTCCATGGCGCTCCAGGTGCGCGAGCACCCGCTCCGTGGCCGCCGCCGGCGCGAGCGCCGGCAGGCAGTTCCAGTGGGGGCACTCGGTGCGGTCGCAGCCGCGGCACGGCAGGTCGGTCCACCAGCAGCCGTGGCGCTCCCCGAGCGGGTTCCAGGTGTCCGGGTGCGTCGGCCCGAACCAGCCGAACGTGGGCCGCCCCAGCGCCGCGGCGAGGTGCCGCGGCCCGCTGTCCGTGCCCACCACCGCGC
>CAZSQE010000521.1:0-1965 GCA_964608905.1 uncultured bacterium
GGCGCCGCTGCGCCTGGCCGCGGCGCTGGCGGCGTTCGTGCTGCTGCCGGGCGGGGCCTTCGTGGCGCTGGGCGCGCGGCCGCCGGGCGGCGCCTGGCTGGCCGCCGGCTGGGCCTTCGGCCTCGGCGTCGCCTGGGACGCCGCGTGGATCGCGCTGGTCGCGGCCACGGGCCGCTCGTTCCTCGACTTCGCCCCCTGGGCGCCGCTCGCCGGCGTGCTGCCGTGGGCGCTCGTCGTCGCGCGCGGGCGCCGCGGCGCGCGCGGCGCCGGCGACGCCCTGCCGCGCGCCGCGGGGCTCGCGGTGCTGCTGGCCGCGCTGCTGGTGACGGTGCACGCCGCCCGCCTCGGGCCGGTGGTGACCTTCGCGAGCGACGCGCCGGACCACGTCGGCACGCTGCGGCGCATGCTGCAGGGCGGCGAGCTGTTCCCGGACGACGCCTTCCTGCGCGACGCGGGCCGGCTGGGCGCCGACCCGCGCAAGGGGCTCTGGCACGGCGTCGTCGCGCTGCTGGCGGTCCTGGCCGGGCTCGACCCCTTCACCTGCTGGCGCTGGCTGAGCGCGCTGGTCGTGCCGCTGCTCGTCCTCAACGTGGCGGCGCTGGGCGTGCTCTGCCGCGGGCCCACCGGGGCGGTGCTGGCGGCCTGGGTGCTGCCGCTGGTGCACGGCGGCGGGCTGGCCCTGAGCCCCCTGCGGCACGCCGCGTACGCCTCGGCCCTCACCGAGCAGCTCGCGCTGGCGGCCGCCGTGGCCGTGCTCGCCGACCTGGCCCGGCGCACGGCCGCGACCCGGCTGGCGGCGGTGGCGCTGGGCTTCGCCGCGGTGGCGACGCACGTCTTCGCCGTCGTGCACCTGGCGGTGGTGCTCGGGGCGCTGGCCCTCGGCCTGCTCGCGCGCGACCGCGGCGCTGGCCCCGAGTTGCGGCGCCTCGCCGGCACCGCGCTGCTGACGGCGGCCGCGGCCCTGCCGTACCTCGTCGTCCGCCTGGCGCAGGCCTACGGTGCGGGCAACGTCATCCACGCCGAGCCGCAGGGCCTCACCTTCCTGACCGACCGCCTCTTCACCGTCTCGATCGGCCAGCTGTGGGCCTGGGCGGGCCCGGCCTGGGCGCTGGTGCCGCTGGCCTGGCCGTGGCTGTGGACGCGCGGGCGGCGCGCCACGCCGGTGCTGTTCCTGCTCACCTCCTCGCTGGCGGTGGCGCTCGTGGTCTACGACCCGCTCCTCGTGCCCATGCTGCAGCCGCGCCTCGGCTACCTGCTCATGCGCATGCTCACCCTGGCGCCGGTCGCGGTGATCGTGGCCTGGCTGCTGGCCGAGAGCCTCGCCACCCTGCGGGCCGCCGGCCGGGCGCGGCGCCGCGTCACCGCCGGCGCGCTCGGCGCGGCGGCGCTGCTCCTGCTCGCCCCGGGGGCGCGCGACGCGGCCCAGGTGCTGGCCGACCCGGGCGTGCTCGCCGCGCCGGAGCGGGGCGAGTCGCCGGAGCGCTGGCGCGCCGAGTTCGCCTGGATGGAGCGCCACCTGCCGGAGCGCGCGGTGGTCCTGTCCGACCCGGCGACCTCGTACTACGTGCCGATGGCCACCGGGCGCTTCGTGGCCACGACGGCGGACCAGCACGGCCCGCCGAACGACACCCTGGCGCTGGAGCGCATCCTCGGCGCGCGCGACGCCCTCGACCCCTACGGGGCCTGGGAGCGCACGCGCGCGGTCGTGCGGGCGAGCGGCGCGGACGTCGTCGTGCTGAACGGCCGCTTCGCCGCCCCGCCGCGGCTGCACTACTGGGCGCCCGACCCCGGCTGGTTCGTGGCGGCGCGGGCCCGCCTCGACGCGCACCCGGAGGCGTTCCCACGGCTCCACGACGCCGGCGACTTCGTCGTGTACGGCATCGGGCGGGCGGCGCTGGACACGCTCGCCGCCCCGCCGCGGCCGCGCCCGTTCGTTGAGCCGTGGCCCGGCGGCGCGGCCGGGCC
>CAZSQE010000522.1:0-1961 GCA_964608905.1 uncultured bacterium
GTCCCCCGCAGCCCTCGCCCGGCCCTCGCCCGGCCCCGCGCAGGGAAGCGGTTGCGGCGACCCGACCTACGCGCGGCGCCCGGCCCGGGCGCCGCGGGCCGCCGCCTATCGCACGTCCACCTGGAAGGGCATGATCGCCAGCGGCTCCCCCACCGGCAGACGCGCCACGGTGGACCAGGCGCGCAGCATCGGCGGCAGCGCGAGCCACGCCTCGGCCTCCTCGTCGCGCAGCACGTAGTCCTCGAGCCAGCGCTCGAGCAGCGGCCGCTTCACGCGCGGGAAGCGCTCGACCACCAGCTCCTCGCCGGCCGGCAGCTTCGCCGCGGCGCGGGCCATGGCCAGTGCGGTGGTGAGCCCTCCCAGCCGGTCCACCAGCCCCAGCCGGCTCGCCGCCGCGCCGGTCCAAACGCGCCCCCCGCCCAGCGAGTCCACCTCGGCCTCGGACAGGCGCCGGCCGCGCGCGACGCGCGCCACGAAGCCGCGGTAGAACTCCTCGAGGCCCTGCTGGAAGCGCGCCGCCTCCTCGGGCGAGAAGTCGCTGTAGGGCGAGAACATCTCGGCGTGCGCGCCGCGCGAGACCGTCTCGACGCCGAGGCCGAGCTTCTCGAAGGTGCCCCGGACGTTGAACTTGCCCCCGTAGATGCCGATCGAACCGGTGAGCGTACCGGGCAGGGCGACGATGCTGTCGGCGGCGACGGCGACGTAGTAGCCGCCCGAGGCGGCGGCGTCGGCCATGCTGACGATGACCGGCTTCACCGCGCGGCAGCGCTCGACCTCGCGCCAGATGTCGTCCGAGGCCTGCGCCGACCCGCCCGGGCTGTCGATGCGCAGCACGATGGCCTTGACGCCGGGGCGCGTGCGCGCCGCGCGCAGCGCCTCGATGAGCGTCTCGGCGCCCAACTCGGGCTCCTGTCCCGGCAGGGCGCGGCTGCGCCCGGGGACGATGGCGCCCTCGGCCGCCACCAGCGCCACGCGCGGCCCGGTGAGCGGGCCGCCGCGCGCGGCGAGGTAGCGCGCGAAGGGCACCGCGCGGCGGCGCACGCCGTGTCCGGCGAGCGCCAGCGAGTCCACCTCGGCGTCGTAGAGCAGCGTGTCGAGCAGGCCGAGGCCGCGCGCCTCGGCCGCGGTGAACGGCCCGCGCTCGAGCAGGGCCGCGATCGTGTCGGGCTCGAGGCCGCGCCCCTCCGCCAGCCGGTCGAGCAGCAGCGCGTAGAGGTCGTCCAGCACCGCGCCCAGCGCCTCGCGCGACTCGGGCGACATGCCGGTGCGGGTGTAGGTCTCGGCCGCCGACTTGAAGCGGCCGACCTGGACGAAGTTCGGGCGCACGCCGATCTTGTCGAAGGCGCCGCGGAAGAAGGTGGCGGTGGCGGCGAGCCCGTCGAGCTGCAGGACCGCGGTGGGCGGCATGGCCACCACGTCGGCGGCCGAGCAGAGCAGGTACTCGCGCTCGCCGCCGCCGGTGAGGCTGGCGTAGACCGGCTTGCCGGCGTCGCGGAAGGCCGCCACCGCCTCGCGCACCTCGTCCACCCGCGCCCAGCCCCAGTCGAGCGACTCCACGTGCAGGACCAGGCCGGTGACGTCGTCGTCGCCCGCCGCCTGGTGCAGCGCGTGGACCACCTCGTAGGTGGTGAGGCGCGCGCGCCGGCGCGGCGCGAAGAACAGCGAGCTGGCGGGCCGATCGCCCTCGGCCAGCGTGGCGGGCACGTCGAAGACCAGCACGCCCCGCCGGGCGGACAGGTCCCCCGAGCGCATCGAACGGAGCGACACGAAGAGGACGGCCAGGCCGAGCACCACCACGGACAGCACGAAGGCGAGGACCCCGCGTCGGGCGGGCATGGGCGAAGCCTCCAGGGTTGGCTGGGAGAAGACGGCGGGCGGAGTCTACGCCGACGCTCGGGGAAGTAAAGCCGCGCCGGAGCGGCGCCCGTCAGTCGCGGCGGGGGCGGGTCGCGGGCGGCGGC
>CAZSQE010000523.1:0-1957 GCA_964608905.1 uncultured bacterium
GATCGACAGTTTTTTCATCGAGCGGCAGCGCGACCTCGCGCGCGAGCGACGGCGAGGCCGCGATCGTCACCTGCGCATGGGGGCCCGCTGCGGCGAGCGCGGCGGCGACGGCCGTCGTCTTGCCCGCGCCGGGCAGCCCGGTCAGGAGCGCGAACGGCTCCCCGCCGTCGATGGCGCGGCGGAGGTGCGCGACGGCCTCGAGGTGGGAGCGGCTCGGGTAGACGGAGCGCGGATCACGGACGTCCGCGAACGGGTTCTCGCTGAAGCCGAACTGATCGGTAGGCATGACCGGCATCCCTGGCCAGAGTGAGGGGCAGGACGGACTGACCGGGTTATCGGCACGTCGCCGCCGTTCCTTGCGCCTCATCCCGGGGTCCGGAACGCGCGCCCGGGTTGGAGTCGGGCGCCGTGCCCGGTGTAGAGTCCGGCCCGTGCGGACTCCCTGCCAACTGCCCGGCGCCGGCCCCGGCGTCGCCGTCACCTCACGGCCCTCCCCGGCCCCCGCCGGCGGTCCGGAAGGCGGCCGATGAGCCAGCCGGGCCTGGCGGGAAGGGTCGGCGCGGCGCTGCTGGCGCCGCTGCGCCGGCGGGACTGGGACCGGGGCTACCGCGCCTCGCTGGCGGCCGACGCCTGGAGCGCGGAGCGGATCCGCGCGCACCACGACCGCGAGCTCGTGCGGCTCGTGCGCGACGCGGCCGCGCGCGTGCCCTTCTACCGCGACCTCTACCGTCGCCATGGCGTGGACGTCGGCGCCTTCTCGGGCGTGGCGGACCTGCCGAAGCTGCCCGCCATCGGCAAGGCGGACCTGCTCGCCCACGGCGAGCGGATGGTGCGCCCCGGCCTGCCCGCGGTCCTGACGGCGCGCATGACCACGGGTGGCTCCACCGGCACCATCGCCACCATCGCGATGCGCCGCGGGCTGGGGACGGTGGACCTGGGCTGCATCCACGCGCTGTGGCGGCGGGTCGGCGTGCGCCCCGGCGACCGGATGGTCCGGCTGCGGGGGGCGCTGCTGGACGGGGGCCGCGCCCGCGCGGAGCTGGACCGGGCCTCCCGCTGCCTGGTGGTGAGCACCTACCACCTGCGCGACGCCGACGTGGACGGCGTCGTGGACCTGATCGACGGCTTCGCCCCCCTCTGGCTGCACGTCTACCCCTCGGCGGCGGCCCTGCTGGCCGGCGCGATGCAGCGCACCGGGCGCCGGCTCGCCCGCGCCCCGCGCGGCGTGCTGTGCGGCAGCGAGAACGTGGTCCCCGGGCAGGCCGAGCTGTTCGAGGAGGTCTTCGGCGGCCGCACCTACGCGCACTACGGGCACAGCGAACTGGCCCTGCTCGGCGGCTGGTGCGAGCGGGCGCGCACCTACCACTTCCTGCCCAACTACGGCTGCCTCGAGCTGCTGGACGAGGCGGGGCGCGCGGTGGACGGGCCCGGAGCGGCGGGCGAGCTCACCGGCACCGGCTACCTGAACCGGCTGATGCCGCTCATCCGCTACCGCACCGGCGACTGGGGCGCCTGGGACGAGCCCGGCCCGTGCCCGGCCTGCGGGCGCGAGCACCAGCGGCTGGTCCGCATCGACGGGCGGCAGCAGGAGTACCTCGTGCTGCGCGACGGCAGCCGCTTCCCGCTCACGAACATCAACGCCCTGCACGGCTCGTTCTTCTCGCGCATCGTCCGCTTCCAGTTCGTGCAGGGCGAGCCGGGCCGCGCCGTGCTGCGCTTCGTGCCCGCCGACCCCGCGGACGGGTCGGGCCTGGCGGAGATCCGGTCGGCCTTCGCCTACCTCGAGGCGCTGGGGCTCGCGCTCTCGTTCGAGCCGGTCGATTCCATCCCGCTCACCCCGCGCGGCAAGCAGCGGGTGGTCGTGCGGCCGGACGAGGTCGCTTGACCGTGGGAACGGGGCACCCGAGGATGCGGCGCGGCGGCTCCCGCGCGGCACCCGTCGCGGGCGGGCGGGGGG
>CAZSQE010000524.1:0-1956 GCA_964608905.1 uncultured bacterium
GGGCGGCGGGGCGGCGCACCGCGCGCGAGCGCACCGGCGCGATCGGCGCCAGCGCCGGCTGGCGGTTGGCGATCACCGCGCTCACCACGTCGAGCTGCGCGAAGCCGCGGATCAGCTCCGAGGGGCCGCTCACCACGAACGAGCTGAGGTGCCGGAACACGTGCCAGGCGCTCGCCCGCCGCCCCGTCGCCTGCTCGACCGCCCGCAGCGTCGCGCGCGCCAGGGCCTCGGTGTCCCCGGGCCCGGCGAAGCCGCCCGTCGCGCGCGGCCCCCGCAGCTGCACCACCGCCTCGATGCGCCCGTCGGGCTCCGCCAGCAGCCGGCGCAGCGTCGCGTCGAGCTTGCGCGCGCCCTTCGGCGCCGCCTTCCGCCCCGCCGGCTTCGCCGGCTTCGAGGCGGCCTGCCTCTTCTTCGCCGTCGCCATGGCTACCCCAGCAGCCGCAGCGCCCGCGGGCCGCTCGGCAGCCCCCGGTGCGCGCGGTCCGCGGTCATGTCCGGACCCAGCTTGCACGACTCGAACAGCGCCCGCTCGATCTCGTCGGCGGTCTTCTTGGGCGCCGCCTCCATGAGCAGCGCCGCCAGCCCGGCCACGTGCGGCGTGGCCATCGAGGTGCCGTCCATCGCCTGCCAGCCGCCGCCCGGCCGGGCCGAGACGATGCCCACGCCCGGCGCCACCAGGTCGGGCACGATGGCGTCCGCGCCGCGCCGGAAGCGCTGGCTCGAGGAGAAGCGCGGCACGGTGCGATCGCGCGCGCAGGCGCCGACCGAGAGCACCTCGGCGTAGTTGCCCGGCGAGCGGCTCGTGCCCGCGCCCTCGTTGCCCACGGCGAAGACCGGCAGCACGCCGCGGTGGCGCAGCAGGCGCGTCAGCGCGAGGAAGTCGGGCCAGTAACCGGGGAAGCCCAGCGACATGCTCACCACGCGCACGCCGCGGCCGACGGCCCAGTCCATGCCGCCGAGCACCCGCGCCACCACGTCGCCGCCCTCGATGACCATGGCGCTGGCCAGCCGCGCGCCCGGCGCCACCCCCACCACCGTGCCCCGCACCTTGCGCCCGGCGATGGTCGCCGCGGTGTGCGTCCCGTGCCCGTCCGGGTCGTGGGCGCGCGGCCCCGGCCGCCGCTCGCGCCCGAGGTCGTCGAACTCGGCGAAGTGGCGGATCGCCCCGCGCAGCGCCGGGTGCTTCCCGTCGGCGCCGGTGTCCAGGTGCCCGACCAGCACGCCCTTGCCGCTGAGCCCCTGGCGGTGCAGGGCCGGCACGCCGAGCGCGCGCAGGCCCCACTCGTACGCCTTCGGCCGCTTCGCCGCCGCGACGCGGCGCGGGCGGATGAGCCGGAGCGGCGGTGTCCCCACCACCTCCTCGACGTGCCGGTCACGGCGCAGCGCGGCCAGCCCGGCGCGGTCCACCGTGCCCAGCATGACGCCGAGGTGCGGGTAGAAGCGCGCCATGGGCGGCGGCGGGCGCCGCGCCCGCCCGGTCGCGCGGTCGTCGAGGGCACAGCCGCTCAGCAGTTGGCCGGTCAGGCTCAACTCCGAGCGGATGAAGTGCCCGGCCGGGCCCGCCGTGTCCGGCAGACGTGCGCCGTCGGCCAGCCCGACCGGCGCCTCGATCGAGCGGCGCAGCGCCGGCGAGGCCGGCACGTCCTTCATCAGGACGATGACCCGCGAGACCCCGAGGGACCTGAGTTCCTGCTCGATGAAGGACGACATCGCGATACCCCCCGGTCGGTGCGGACCTGCTCCCGGCGACGGCCGCCGCCGGGACCGACGCGCGGCTCCCGGCGCGGAGCCGATGCTAGTCGCGCCGACGGCCGCGCGCCAGCCGAAAGACCCCGGGCTCAGGCACGGGGCGGGGCGGGATCGCCGCCGGGCGGGTCGCCCCACGCCTCGCGCTCGAAGCGGTTGGCGCGGTAGCCGTCGCGCCCGTGCGCGCGCGCCCACAGGGCGAGCGCGAGG
>CAZSQE010000525.1:0-1937 GCA_964608905.1 uncultured bacterium
GCGCGGCGGGCTCGCTCGTGCTCGATGGCGGGCGCGAGACGATCACGGAGTCCGCCGCTCGCGATCGCGAGGCCCGGGGCTGGCAGCGGGTGACCGGCTCGGATCCCTGCGCGTTCTGCCAGATGCTGGCCTCCCGCGGTGCGGAATATCGCGGGGAGGAGACGGCGGCCTTCGAGGCTCACGATCACTGCGCCTGCTCCGCCGAGATCGCGTACTCCGGTTCGGCCCTGCCGCCCGGGGCGGCGCAGTTCCGTGAGCACTGGAATCGTGAGACCGAGGGGCTGTCCGGCAGGGATGCCCTCAACGCCTTTCGCCGTTCGATCGACGCCGAGCGGCGGGCAACCGAGGCGGTCAGCGATGGCGCCTGATGTCACTGCTCCGCCATGGAGCGCCCCACAGGAGGACGACATGTCCGAGCAACTGCCCACCCACCCGCGGACCGGCGATCGCGCCGTCGCCGTCACGGCATCTGGCCGGGTCATCTGGCCGATCCGCGGCGGTGCCGACGATGAGACCCCGGCGGGCAGCGCCGCTGCGGGCGAGGGGGGCGAGGCCGGCACGGCCTCGACCGATTGGCAGGCCGAGGCGGCCAAATGGCGTGACCTGTCACGCAAGCATGAGAAGAGGGCGGCCGAGAGCGCTGCCGCAATGGCCAAACTGGCTGCCCAGGCTGAGGAGGCCGGCAAGTCGGAGCTCGAAAAGGCCGCCAGCCGTATCGCGGCTGCTGAAACTCGGGCCAGTGCTGCCGAGACGCGCGCCCTGCGCGCTGAGATCGCTGGCGAGAAGGGCCTGCCTCCGGCGCTGGCAAAGCGCCTGGCGGGTGCCACTCGCGAGGAACTGGAGGCCGACGCGGCCGAGCTGCTGGCGGCCTTCGGCCGGCCGGCCGAGTCCGCTGCGTCAGCACCCACCGGCCGACCCCGCGAAACGCTCCGCAGCGGCGCTGTGCCGGCGAGCGAACCCATTGAACTCGACCCCCGCAAGCTCGCGGCAATGATCCCGCGACGCTAAGGAGACCCCATGAGCACCTTCATCAACGCGACCCAGGTCGTCTCGGCGGCCATCGGGCTGCTCCTGCGGGAGTCGGTCCTGGCCCGCCTCGTCTGGCGCGACGGCCTCGGGAACTTCGAGGGAGCGGCCAACGACACCGTCACCATCCGCCTGCCCGCGTTCACGCCAGCGCGGGTGCGGGGCATCCGCTCCGGGACGACCCGGATCCGGGACACGATCCACGAGCGGGCCGTGCCCGTCGTGCTCGACCGGGGCATCTACAAGGACGTGCGCGTGACGGACGCCCTGCTCACGCTCGATGTTCCGCAGTTCGGTCAGCGGGTGCTGGCCCCGGTGATGGCCGGCATCGTGCGCACGCTCGAGGATGAGGTGGTCACCCGCATCACCGGGGCGACCCATGTCAATGTCATCACCTTCACGCTGGCCAGCGGCAACGCCTGGAACGACCTGATCGTCCCGGCCCGCGAGTTCCTCAATCGGGCCAACGTGCCCATGGACGGCCGCGTCCTGGCCGTCGGCAGCGCAGTCGAGACGGCGCTGCTGCGCAACGAGATCTTCATCCGGGCCGATGCCTCGGGCACGGGGGAGGCGCTGCGCGAGGCGACCCTCGGCCGCAAGGCGGGCTTCGAGATCGTGTCCGTGCCGTCCCTGCCCCCGGCGCAGGCATATGCGTTCCACCCCACCGCCTTCCCCCTCGTCCAGCGCGCGCCGGCCGTGCCGGCGGGTATGGGCTGGGGTGAGGTCAGGGACCAGGAGGGCTTCGCCCTGCGCATCGTCCGGATCATGGACAGCGCGACGATCGACGACATCCTGGCCCTCGACGCCTGGCTGGGCAGCACCGTGGTTGCCGATCCCGGCTACTACACCGCGGCCGGCCAGTTCGTCCCGGCCGAAGGCCCGGCCGAGGCCGCCGTCACCCTGGCCAGCTC
>CAZSQE010000526.1:0-1933 GCA_964608905.1 uncultured bacterium
TCGACGTCTGGGCGGCTGGCGTAAATCCCTTTCGGATCAACGTAAAGGGCTGCGATCATGTTTGTGTCCGTCGCCACAGGCCGTCACGGTACCGCAGCAGGCCGGCGAGCTCGGCGGCCGCTAGGATCTCACGCGCGACCGCGCCGTCGCAATCGCACGCTTCCGCGATCGCGCGCACGGCCGCGGCTGAAGGCAACGCCCTCGAGCCGAACGCTGCCGCGGCCTTGGCTGCAGCACGGCGCCACGCGACGTGCGACAGCGGGAGCGTCGTGCGTTGCTCTTTCCGGATCAACGGTCGCCCCGAAGCCACCGAACAAAGCAATCGCGGCAGCGCTCCTCCCCGCGGTCAAGCGGCGCGCCGCACGCGCACGCCCGCGGCTGCGCCGTGAGCACGGGCAGCCGCGGCGGCGTCGTCGAATACGTGATCGCCCGGTAGCCGTCGGGCGCGTCGCGGCGGAACACCCGCGCCTCGCCGCCGACGATCAGCGTGAGCGATTCGAGCCGCTCGAGCACCGCGGGGGGCGTGTGTCCGGCGACGTGCGCGAGGGCGCCTAGCCAGGAGATCGGCGGCGTCATCGCAGCCCCGCGCCTGCGCCGCGGGGGCGCGGGTTAGCGTCGGCGTATCGCGCCCACGCGGCTAGGTGCTCGGCGAGCGCGGCGAGCGGGTCGTCGGGTGATTGCTCCGCGGCCGCGGGGAACGCCAGGCTGCGCCAGCGCGTGACGTCAGCGGCCCCGGTTATCGGATCGGCGAGCGCGGCGAGCCACACGATCACGACTTCGAACTGTGGGAGCTCGGCCAACCGCGTCAGCGCGTGCAGTTGGCCAAATGGCACGTCCTGCCCGGCGGTCTTCCACTCGATGACCAGGAAGTGTCCGCCGATTTCTAGGAAGCTGTCGAGATCGCCGAGTGACATCCCGCGGGGAAAGCACGGGCTTAGCCGCTCGGTGGCGCGGCGTACCGCCGCCTCCGCGTACCGCGCCGGACTGCGCAACGCGCCGGTCACGGCCGCACCAACGCGATCCCGCGCACGCTGGCGGCCGTCAGGAACGCGCTCGCCAGCGGCCCGAAGTACAACACCAGCTGCCCTTGCCTGGCGCCGGCGAGTTCACCGCCGCCAGGGACCACGAACGACACGCGCCCCGCGGGGAATAGCGCGGCAGCGCACCGCCCCAGCAGCGACTGCGCAAAGCGCGTGTCGGTGGCGTTGTTGACGAGTACGATCGCTTGCTCGACGCGGCCAGCGTCGAGCTCGGCGAGGAGCTTCTCCGCGAACCGCGTCACGAGGGGCTGCGAATACGGCGGGTTGAGCCACACGCACCCGGCCCAGTCACGCGAGAGCCCGTCGTCCTCGCGCGTGTAGTACCGCGCCGCTTGCACCGTGCGTTGCGCGTCCGCGTTGGACGCCGGGTCCAGGTCGATTCTGCCCATGACCTCGCGCGCGAATGCAATCCACGATGTCGGCGTGCCCCAGCTGTCGCTGGCGTCCTGCGAGCGGTCGCCGGTGTCGAGCTGCGCGAGACTGGCTGCGCGCTGTTCCGCGGGCATTCGCGCGACGCGCACCGCCTGCGCCAGCGACAGCGACCCCGCGTCGACGCGCGCGGCGACCTCGGGGGCGCGGCGCACCACCTCCGCGCCGCGCTCCGCGGTGCGCGTGGATACACCAACTACACGCGCCGCGTCTGCTGCCGCCTTTCGCCCCGGCCCCTCGTTCGGCGCCGAACCGCTAGCCGGGCGGGGTGCCGGGGCTATGCCTTCGTACTTGCTAGGCTTGGGCTCCGGGGCCGGGGCCGAAAACCCCTTAGCGCCACGTGGCGCTAAGGGGTTATGCGCCGCCGGAGGGCGGCCGCCCTCGGCGCCCCGCGGCCCTTGCGCCGCCCCTGCCGCCTGCTGCCGCTCGAGCGCGGCGGCGCGGAAGCGCTCGCAGTAGAGCTG
>CAZSQE010000527.1:0-1931 GCA_964608905.1 uncultured bacterium
AGCTTCCGGCGTCGCCGCGGGTGATCGTGTCGCCCGCCTCGCCGACCTCGGCGAACGTGATCGTAGGCGCGCCGGTCATGCGGTAGGTCGGCGCCCCGAGCGCGGCGAGCGGCGCGCGGTCGAGCACGCTCGCGCGGACCAGCGTGAACCGCTCATTCGCGGTTTCGTAACTGTTCATTTCGTCAACGAGCGCCTGCGCTTCCGTGTCGGTGTCGAGGTCGCCGCAGAGCAGCACCGTCCGGCACCCGCGCAGCTGCGCGGCGAGCGCGGCCCGCGCGGTAGCCCAGCCGGTCGCGTCACTCTTGGGCGCGCTGCCAAACCACGTAATCACCGTGTCGCCGGCAACCAGGGTCCCGACCGTGAGCGACAGCGTCACGCCGACGAACGGCAGCGCGTAGCTGGTCGCCGTGCCGAGGCGCACGCGGCGGACAGTCGTGCCGTCGTCGAGCGAGACGCCGAGCACGATCTGGCTAGTGCCGACCGTGCCGCCGGTCAGAACGGTAACGCGCCCCTCGTGCTCGGCGAGCACGCCCGAGCCGCCCGCGGCGACACTCGCCACGCTCGTCCCGGTGTTCCCGCCCGTGTTCACGCGCCCGACGGCGCCCGGGGTTGCGATCGGCAGCCCCGAGAACAGGATCGGCTTCCGCGTCCGCGCGGCATGCAGGGCGGCATATTCGACGCCCTCGCAATAGCCGTGCTGCGCATAGATCGCCGCCGCGCTGCCGAACAGGCGCGGCACGCCGTCGGCGCTCACGGCGCACGGCGACCAAAGGGCGATCGTGTCGAGGCCCGACGCGACGGCCGCGGCGGTGTCCTGGACGGCGGTGTTTGCACTGGGAAGGGTTGCCATCATTCCTCCGGGGGCTCGGGCGGGTCGGGCCGCTCGGGCGGCACGGGTTCGAAATTCTCGCCGTCCAGCGTGACGCGGACGGACGTGTTGACGTCGTCGAGGGTGACCGTCTCACGCGCCGCGTCTTCGAACGTGCGCGCCTCGACGGCGCGCGCGACAGTGAACGCGAGGCGGTAGACCACGCCGACGCCAACGGGCGCGCCGTTAATCTCCTCGTCCTGCAGGTAGCGGCCGGAGCCGATTTCTACGGTCGATCGCCCCGCGGCGGCCCAGTCGTACAGCGCGACGATCAGCGCGTCGACCGCCTGGTCGCAGTCGTGCTCGTGTTCGTTCACCCTCGCGCCGTCCACGGACGCCCGCGCGATCACAGTCGCAACGCAGCCGAGCCGGCGCACACGCGGCGTGGCGGGATTCTGCCCTCGCGAGCCGATCGGCCCGCCGACGGTGTCGCCCGCCTCGCGGTCGCGCTCTATCACGATCCGCCCCGCGTGCGCGGTCAAGTCAGATGGCGACACCCGATCGGGGCCGTAGTGAACGGCGAACGGAAAGCCGCGCTCGGCGAGCGCCGCGGCGACGTCCTGCGCGAGCCGATAGATCATGCCGCCCGCCTGACTTGCCCGCCGCTGTCGCGCGCGAAAGCCTCGAGCGCGCCGGCGATATGCGCGTCGATCGTCCGCTTCCAGCTTGCCGGCAGATGGTCGCCGTGCGGGAGGACCTTGTACCGACCGACGAGGAACTTCGCGTAATCGGTCGGCAGCACGCACCGAAGCCGGGCGCCGGTCGCCGCGAAACGCAAGCCCCCGCGCACGCGCCCGGACCGCACGAGCGACAGCGCGCTGCCGCGCACGCCGAGCGGCCGCCGGTCGCCGTAGACAGTGCGCCCCGCGCCGAAATCCGCGCGAGCGATCGCCGTCACCGCGGGCGCGATACGCCCGGCGGCGTCGGCCGCGACCGTCCGCGCGAGGCCCTGCAGGTGCTGCTGCAGCCCCCGGATCGGCTTCCCGCCGACCAGGCGTAGGCCGCTCACAGGAGCCCCCCGAACGCGCGCCAGCCGCGCGAGTCAGTCGCCGGGGCTGGCCGC